>JAGLWJ010000567.1 GCA_023133475.1 Phycisphaerae bacterium
CGGGTTCCACCCGCCATGCAATGCGACAAAGGCGGGTGGAACCCGCCCTACGATTGGCTGCTGCCTTGCGGTCGTGACACTGAAAGAGTTTGCTTGACGCCTTTTGGGAGCCTCTTTAAGCTCGGGGCATGTTGTCTGCGACACAGGAATCCCGATCGGCGGTGGATGATGATTGCCCCGAGACCGCCGGGCGGAAACACCCCCTCGGCCCACTGCTGCTCCGCATTCCTTGTGGGCGGGTGGAGTCGCGGCTTGTAGCCGGGTTGCTGTTTGTGGGCTGCTCTGGTCTGTTTGTAGTGGCGGCGATGCTAACCCCCGACCCTTGCGGGGTGGGAACACATACACATCTGGGACTGCCTCCGTGTAGTATGATGGTGACCTGGGGCATACCCTGCCCCACTTGCGGGATGACCACCGCCTTCGCATATACAGTTCGCGGGCAGTGGTTGGCGGCGATCCGTGCTCAGCCGGCCGGCTGGCTGGCGGCGGTTGCGACCGCTGTTTTCGCCGTGGTCAATGCGGTAACGGCTGTCACCGGGCGCAAATGGGTGGTAAACTGGTATCGTGTGCCGCCCGGGCGTGTGGTGATGATCGTTGTTGCAGTCGTCTTGTTGGCGTGGGCGTACCGGATTTCCGTGACGCTCGGGGAGCGATTCCCATGATTCGCAGGTTCATGATTCTCAAAGCACTTCTGATTGCCGTGGGGCTCTCGACGGTTCTGTGCGGTTGCAGTTACCTGTTGCCGCTGGCATTCGTTGCGACTCCCAAGCAGAAGGTCGCCCCGGAATACGACAAGTTGGCCAACACCCGAATCCTGGTACTGGTCTGGGCTGACCCGGCGACTTTGTTTGATTATCCATACGTTCGGCTGGAACTGGCTAGCTATGTCAGGGACAAGCTCGCCGCGGAGCTGAGTAATATCGAGCTGGTCGATCCCGTCCGGGTGGCGGATTATCAGCAGCGCACGTTGGACGGGTCACTCGATCCGGAGCGAGTCGGGCGCGAGTTTGACGCGAACACGGTGGTTTATCTCGAACTGTTGCAGTTCCAAATCCGTGATTCGTCAGCCCCGGATTTCCTGCGGGCTCAGATCGAGGCGTCGGTCGCGGTTTACGACCTCGACGCCGATCCCGACGAGCCGAAGATTTATCATCTCAAGCCGGTGGAGGTTCTCTACCCCGAGCAAGGCGGAGTCCTGTTTAGCACCTCGAACTCCGCTCAGGTTCGTCAGGCCGGCTATGCCCTTTTTGCCGAGAAGGTGGCCCGGAAGTTTTATGAGTATGAAGAGGAACTCTAGTATGACAGCGCTAGTCCCGTTTTCGGCGAGACAGTTTCGCGTTTCGGCGGGTCGCGCTAGGCCCGGCCTACAGATACAGATTTGATGGATCACCGACGCATGGGTGGCCCACCGCTTTAGCGGTGGGGGACGCGAACGCCTAACACGATTCGTGTCCCCCAGGGCTAAAGCCCTGGGCCACCCCCGATAGAAAGTTTTACGAGTATGAAGAGGAACTTCAGGTCGATGGTTCGCGGGTGTGTCGGCGTAGCGTTGCTATTGATGTGCGTGCCGGGGTGTGGGGTGAAGTGGGGCGCGGTGTTTTACTGGATGGGGGCCGGCAGGATGCACAAGGTGGAAGCCGAGTACATCCTCAGCGAAGGCCCGATCCTTGTGCTGGTGGATGATTTGGAGGGGCGGCTCACCTGGGCATCGACTCGCGAGCGGCTCGCCGAGTTATTGGCTGACGAACTGGTCGAGCGCCATGCCACCGAAAGGGTTATCTCGCCGGAGACGGTAAAACGGTATCGCCGGACCCACGCCGATTTCGACAATCTCAAATGTGCTCCGGTTGGGCGGCTAGTGGGTGCGGACCAGGTGCTCTGGGTCGAAGTGAAGGCTTTCTTTGCCGAGGAGGAGATTTACGATACGACCAAGGCAGCCACCATTGCCGTGATGGTGCGGGTTATCAACCCCAACGAACGCAAAGACCGCGGCAAGGTGCGTCTATGGCCTGCCAATCGCGAGGGCAAACCCGTGACCGTGCAACTAAGGGCCACCGAGGTGGGCCGCCTCAAGACCAAAGACCGCATCGCGGCGGAACTGGCCCGCAGGTCGGCCTGCGAAATCGCCAAACTCTTCTACAAACATCCGCTGGAAGATGTCGAGGAAAATTGAGAATGGAGAATTGAGAATGGAGAATGTGGGTGCTCGCGATGCCACCGTGGTGTTTAGTAGGGCGGGTTTCACCCGCCTTTGCCGCATTGCATGGCGGGTGGAACCCGCCCTACATCTGACCGCCTCGTTGCCTTGTTGCCTTGTTGCCTTTTGCCTCTTGCCTCTTGCCTCTTGCCTTTCTTCGGACTGAAACGTGAAACGGCCTATCCAAGTGCTACATGTCGTTGATTCCACCATCGGGTGGGATCAGCGCTTGGCTATCGAGCAGTTGTTGAACCGATTGCCCGCCGAGCGGTTTACACAGCAAGTGGTTGGGCTGGGGCATCGGAAAGGGGAATACGCACGTATCGACGCTCCAGTCAAGGTGATGCCCCACCGTCCCTACCTTGACTTCCTGACGACTCCCCGCCTTTGGAGTTTGCTGGACAAGCGAAGAGTTGATCTTGTCCACGCCTGGGGTATGCACGCGATCAGCACCTCTTTGAGCATCGGTCACAATTCTTTCCCGATCATTGCTTCCGTATTTGACCCGGCGGCGACCGACAGGTATTCCCGAAGTTACCGCGTGAAACCACAGGTGAGGCGTCTGGTTTTCGCATGTGCCACCGAGCTTGTGCGACGGTATCTGGTCGAAAAGGGCGTGAGCCCCGAAGACACCGTGCTGATACGCCCGGGTGTGAATTTTTCCACGCTCAACCGGGCCAAAAAGTCCAACCTGCGTTCGCGTTTGGGCTTGTCGTCGCGGGATGTCGTGCTGCTGACAGATTATCCCGCCACGCGCCAGGGCGGGCAATTCTGCGCCTTCTGGGCCACGGCGGTCCGCTCGTTCCTGGATACGGGCATCAAGTTGATGCTTCCGGGCGACTCACGGGAGACCGAACGTATCCGCCGGCTGGCGTGTGCGGTAGGCCAAACCGCCGTCCTGGTTCTTCCCGGCGATCAATATCGCCAAGAGAAGTTGATCGCCATTGCCGATTGCCTGCTGATTCCCGCCGTCACGGGCGTCTCGGTCACCGCGATAGCCTGGGCGATGGGGGCAGGTATCCCCGTGATCGCCTCCGCCGGCAGAGCCACCGCCGAGTTGCTGAGACACCACCACAATGGCTTTCTAATCAAGCCCGAGGAGACCAAGCGGTTGGCTATCCGCTTCGCCGAGGCGGTGGGGCAACGCCGGGAATGGAACAACCTGACGGAAACCGCCCGAAGCCAAGCCTACGAAGTCTTCAGCCTGCATCGCTGCATCGAGCAGACGCAAAATGTCTACGAAAATCTTCTCGCAAACCGTCCGCCATCTGACGGCATCAAAGACCCGGCAATCGTCGGCCAGCCCGGATAATTCATGAACGCAAAGGGCAACGTAGGGTGGGTGGAACCTCGC
>JAGLWJ010000568.1 GCA_023133475.1 Phycisphaerae bacterium
GGTGTGGCCATGCTCTGTGGTGCGGCTGATTTTTTCGGTCTACACTTCAATTGGGCGTTGCATTTCGTGTAACCCGGCTTGGGTGGCCCATGGCTTTAGCGGTGGGGGACGCGAATACTCCACGCGATTCGTGTCCCCCACGGCTAAAGCCATGGGCCACCCAACACACCCGTCTCCAACCGGACGACCTGCCGGACGCAGACTCGTGCGAAACGGTGTCGCTGGAAGCGGTACTGACCCGCCTGCAGCAGGCCATCGGCGAGCACAAGTTTTCCGCCAAAGGGGCTCCGCGGATTACCAAAGATGACCCCGAAGAAGTCCATGCCCGGCGAGATCGGGCCAAACAGCTCTATAACCATTTTAACGAGCAACTGTTCAAAAAACGTTTGCAGCGTGTGTTCGGCAGATTCACACCGGACGAGTGGCTCGACGGGCTTGAACGCATCGCCCCCTATGTCAAAATCGTGACACAACTGGTCGAACGCTACCGCCGCGACTATGCCCAGGCCAAGTCCGAGGCTGGGGTGCTGGACTTTGCAGACCTCGAACGCAAGACCTACGAGTTGTTGTCCCACCATGAAGACGTGGCTGCCGCCCTGCGCCGGCGCTTCCGCTACGTGCTGGTTGACGAGTTCCAGGACATCAACCCGCTCCAGGAAGCGATCATCCGCCTGGTCTCCCGTGAGCCCGAGCGGGATCAGCCCGACAACCTGTTCGTCGTCGGCGATGTCAAACAGAGCATCTACCGCTTCCGCCTGGCAGAGCCGGCTATCTTCCTCGAACGACAAGCCGCTTTGAGCGACCAGGGCTCCTCCGGCTCCTGCATCCATTTGCAGCGCAACTACCGCAGTGCCGGGCACATTATCGACGCGGTGAATCACCTTTTCCGCCGCCTGCTCACCCGGCACGTCGGTGGGATCGAGTACGACGCCTCGGCGGAGCTTCGCGTCGGCTCAGAGGCAGAGGGTTCTGCATCCGCGGACGGTGTCAGCGTCGAGCTGCATCTGCTGCAACGCCGGCTACATATTGATAGCGACACCGATTCCGGGTTCGTCGATCCGACGGACCCAGCCGAGTGGAGCATCATCGAGCGTGAAGCCTACGTCATCGCCCGGCGTATCCGCCGCATTCTCGACGACGGCGGCACCAAACCGGACGGCATGCCGCTGGGCTATGGCGACGTGGCGGTCCTGCTGCGTGCAGCTCGCCATACGGCAGCACCCATGGCTCAGATGCTTGGGGCGTTGGGCATTCCAGCCTGTGCCGACGTGGGCGGTGAATTCTTCAGCGCCTTGGAGGTGCGCGACATCCTCTCCGTGCTGAGCGTCCTGGACAACACGCGGCAGGACATCCCGCTGGCGGCGGTTTTGCGCTCGCCGGTGCTTGGCGACGCCCTGAACGAAGATGAGCTTCTGAAGTTGCGGCTGACAAATCGCGACGTCCCGTTCCATGAGACGGTCTGCGAATATGCCCTGTCCGGCTCCGACCCCAAGCTGCGCGAGCGTGTCGCGCGCATCCTGCGGCGCATCGACCGTTACCGCGACGGCGCCCGCCGGCGCCCGCTCTCTGAAACGCTCTGGCGGATTTATCACGAAAACGGGTATCTGGCCCATGTCGGCGGTCTGCCCAACGGGGCTGGTCGCCGGGCCAACCTCCTGAAACTCCACGAACACGCCCGCAAGTTCGGGACCTTTCAAAAGCAGGGCTTGCACCGTTTTCTGCGGTTCATCGAATCGCTCAAGGAAGAGGGGCGCGACTTTGACACCTCTCCGTCCCCATCCGCCTCGGACAACGTCGTCCGCGTGATGAGCATCCATCGCAGCAAGGGGCTGGAGTTCCCGGTGGTGGTCCTGGCGGACCTGGGCCGACGCTTCAACCTCACCGATGCCGCCGGGCGAATGATCTTCGACCGGAGCCTGGGGCTGGGCCTGCGCGTGATCGACCGCGACCGGATGATCGAATACCCGTCGTCGGCACATTACCTGGTGGCTGGTTGCGTGAATAAGCACACCCGGGCGGAGGAGTTGCGGGTTCTTTACGTCGCCCTGACCCGGGCGATGCAACGTCTGATTCTGGTGGGATCAGCCGAGTTGCCCAACCTGCGGCGTGATTATGCGTTGCACATGGGGTCCGATGCCCGCCTGTCGCGTTTGACGATCAGTATGGCTGCTACGCCGTTGAATTGGATTGTGCCCGCTTTGGCGACCCTCCCGCGTGGTGCGGTGGTCTGGCGGAGCCAGGCAGACCGCGACCCCTACGGTGGCAGCTTGGGGTCTGCCCGCACCGGCGCGGAAAGCAGCCGGCCCCCGATCTTCACCGTGCACACATACGAAGAGGACGAAATGTCCGGTTGGGCGCTGGAAGTTTCCGCGTCTGACTCGGAAAAATCCGCGCGCCGGGCGGCGGCTGCCCTGCTCCCCCTGCCACCCGATGAACCTTGCGACATCCCCTCCGAGGTGACGGATCGGATTCTGGAGCGGCTGGAGTATGTGTATCCGCAACTGGCCGCCGCCTCGGTGCCGGCGGTCATCGCCGCCACGGAGATACGCAAACGCTATGATTGGCTCCGCGACCCCGACGAGCAGCCGACCCCGAGCGGCTTCGAGCCGCCCGTCACTACACCGCGTGAGGCTCGAAAAGCCGGTCTGGAACGTGTCGCACCTGCCGGGACGGTCTCCGCGTCAGAAGCCGGGGTCATCACCCATCGCTTCCTCCAACACCTCAACCTCGAGGTCGAGCCCGAGGCGGATGACCTTCGCAAGGAGCTGCAACGGCTCATCGCAGCCGGGAAGCTCACTCCTGAAACTGCGGATGTGGTTGATATTGATGCTGTCGCGTGGTTCCTTGGCACGAAACTTGGCAACAGGATTCGGGCGAGCGGCGAGGAGTATCGGCGGGAGGTGATGTTCGTGCATCGCCGGCCCGCATCTGCCATCGACCCTCTGGCGCTGGGCGTGGAACCACCGGGCAGCAGCGGCAAGGGCGGTGGGGGGCAGGAAGTCGGCGATACGGTGCTGATTCGCGGGGTGATCGACGGTATCCTGCCCACGGAGTCCGGCGTGGAGATTGTCGATTACAAGACCGACCGCATCGCGCCGGAAGAAGTTGACGAGCGAACCCGGGCTTATGCCCCACAGTTGGCAGCCTACGCCGCCGCTGCCGAGGACTTGTTCGACAAGCCAGTGGAAAAATGGTGGGTGGTTTTCCTCCACCCGCGCACGGTGGTCGACGCGAGCGAGATACCGACAACATGAAACCGACACCCCAATATAACGCACGATGCCTCGAAATCGGCCGGGAAATCTTCGAGCGAGCCCACGCCGCCGAACCGTGGTTCTGGCAGCAGGCGTGGTGGGCCCAGCAGGCCAACGATTACCTGCTGGAACACGAGCAACTCAAGATTCAGCTTTTCCGGTTCATAGATGTGTTGCCGGCCCTGGGCAGCGAAGCCGACATCGCCCGCCATCTCAAGGAATACCTGCAATGCGACGGGTTGGAGGTCCCCAAGCCGTTGCGGTTGGCTTTGAGCTTCAAGAGGAACGATTCGCTGTTGGCCCGCGTCGTTGCCCGGTTCACGCAGTTCGCCGCCCATACGATGGCCGGCAGCTTCATCACCGGGTCCAACACCACAGAAGCCATCGCCAACGCCACCAAGCTGCGGGCACGGAAGATGGCGTTTACCATGGACGTGCTGGGCGAGACCACCACCAACGAAGCCCAGGCGGACAAGTACGCCGCCACCTATCTCGAACTGGTCGATGCGTTGGGGCGTGAGTCCGCCAATTGGCCCACCATCCCCATCATCGACCACGACAGCGCCGGCCCCATGCCCCGGGCCAACATCTCCATCAAGCTGACCGCCCTGGACCCCAACTTCGATGCCATCGACCCGGTCCGCTCGCGCAAGAACGTCTGCGGGCGTTTGCGCCCGATCCTCCGCCGTGCACAAGAGGTCGGGGCGTTGGTCAACATCGACATGGAGTCCTACAAGGTCCGCGACCTCACCCTGGACATGTTCATGGCCTTGCTGCGCGAGCCGGAGTTCCGCGATTGGCCTGACGTGGGCATCGTGGTCCAGGCCTACCTGCAAGACGGGGAGAACGACCTGGCCCGCCTGATCGAGTGGGTCAAAGAGCGTGAGACACCCATCGCCATCCGTCTGGTCAAGGGGGCATACTGGGATTCGGAGACCGTGCACGCGGTTCGCAATTACTCGTCCATCCCGGTATGGACCCGCAAATGGGAGTCCGATGCCACCTTCGAGCGGATGGCTTACACCATGCTCGAAAACCATAAGCTGATCCGCCCCGTGTTCGCCAGCCATAACGTCCGCTCGTTGGCGTCGGTGATCGCCATAGCCGGCGAGCTGAACCTGACCCCCTACGATTACGAGCTTCAGGCTCTTTACGGTATGGGCGATCCGCTCAAGTCCGCCCTGGTGCGGATGGGCCAGTGCGTTCGGGTCTATTGCCCATACGGCGAGCTGGTTCCGGGGATGGCCTATCTGATCCGCCGTTTGCTGGAGAATACCTGCAACGATTCGTTTTTGCGGCAGAGCTTTGGGGATAAGGCAGCCTACCAGCAACTTCTGCAAGACCCGACCATCGCCCGCCCGCCAAGCGCCCCCTTGCCGCACCGCCGTTATGTTGACACCGACCAGGAGCAAGCCATGTCCAACTTCAAGAACCTCGCCGTGCTCGGATTCACCAGCGAACCCGACCGCGAAAAGATGAAAGACGCCCTCGCCCGCGTGCGGAGCGAGTTTGGAAAGACCTATCCGCTGATCATCGATGGCGAGAAAGTGGTCACCGACGAGTGGATGCTCTCCTCCAACCCGTCCAACCCGTCGGACACGGTAGGCCGGGTGGCCCAGGCTACCGTCAACCACGCCAAGCAGGCGGTCAAAGCCGCCGCCCGCAGCTTCGAGAGCTGGGGCAAGACCTCCGCCGGCAGGCGTGCCGAGATACTCAACAAGGCAGCCGACATCATCGAGCAACG
>JAGLWJ010000569.1 GCA_023133475.1 Phycisphaerae bacterium
TTCGCCGATTCGTGTCCCCCACGGCTAAAGCCATGGGCCACCCAACTATTGGTCAAGAAGGCGGGTGGAGCTTTGCGGAGCAAAGCACAACCCACCGCGCCGGTTGGTGGGTTCCACCTCGCTCCGCGAGGTTCCACCCACCCTACGTTCATGAATTATCCGGGTCAGGCTCACCGATGCCGATGGCGGTTGCGGCGGCGTAGTTGTCCGTGTGGGTAATGGTGAGCAGGACGGTTTGGATGCCCAGTTCGGCAGCCCGTCGGGCACAGGCATCGACCAGGTTCACGTGTGGTTTGCCCCAGAGATCGTTGGTGATTTCCATGTCCGTCCAGGCGATCTGTCCGCGCCAACCGGTGCCCAGGACTTTCAGGATGGCTTCTTTGGCGGCGAAACGGCCGGCGATGTGCGGGACAGAGTTGCGAAAGCGAGCGGCGTGTTCACGTTCTCTCGCCGTTAGAATCCGATGCAAAAAGCGGTCTTGGTGACGCTGGAGCAGACTTTGCACCCGCGAGCACTCGATCAGGTCCATGCCCAGGCTTATGATGTTCATCCTGGTAGCCTAATGGGTGTAGGGCGGATTCTGCCCGCCGCGCGATGCCACAATGGCGGGTGAAACCCACCCTACATCGCCGGCGTCAGCCCATCCGCTGGACGATGCAGGAAGGCAATCCGTCCGAGGCGCCGCACATGAGGCGAGTCTGATAGCCGGTGGCTTGGGTGTACTCGGCGAGGGTCTCACGAACAGCCTGGTGTGCCGCCTCCGTATCGCGCATCAACACCACCACGGTCCCGCCGGCTCCCAGACCGCAAATCCTGGCACCAAAGATGCCCGCCTCGGACCCCCGCCGACGCAAACTACTCACTATCCTGTCGGTCTCGATACTGCCCAGCCCGCAGCGCTGCCCGTAACTCCAATGTGAGGCGAACATCAACTCGCCCGCTTCGAGCAAAAGGCCTGCCTCGCCGGTGCGCCCGGTGCGGGCGAGACGCTCGACAAACTGGTGTGTACGCATGTTCTCGTAAATGTGGTGCTCGGTGCGCGAGCGAATTTTGTAGACCACCGATTCGTTAATAGAGGTGAGCAGATCGCCCGTTTGGCCAAAACGCTCGATGAAGTCCTCCCCCTTTATCTTGGTGGGGAGGCGGTCGCGGAAGCTGTCGACATAGTCGCTTGCGCTTAACCGGGCCAGATACCCGTTCCAATCGTGGGTCCTACTGCCGCGAGTCTCCAGGCACCGCTCGATGATCCGCCGCCCCATGAACGCCGCGGTGCGGGCACTGCGAAACTTGTCCACGACGGCGCGATGGCGAACGCCGCAGTCAACCCCCAGCATGATAATTTGCTCGGGCATGGTCAATCTTCCGACCACCTCGAGAGGCTGACAGAGCAGTTGCAACAGGGCTCCCGACTCGCCGAGCAGCCCACAAGCCACCGCCGACGGGCCGGTGGGAATGCCCATGATGTAGTTCTGGCTCTGCTGGCCCAGCAAAGCCATGTCGGTCGGCGAGATGTCAAGGCCCAGACATTTACAAATCGCCGCCAGGGTTGCGGCGGTTATGGTAGGGGAAACGGCTGCATCGACCTGGAAGGGCGACGAGCCGGCCACCGCGATGGTCAGCCCTCCACCCCAATGCGGGACGTGCCCGCCAGCCAGGAGGACGTGCAAGACGCCGACCACCGGCTTGGCCCACGCCGCGTTCAGCTCCTCGACCCTCCTGGCGAATGTGGCGGCATTAACCAGCTTGTCATCTTCATACCACAACGCGAGCGGGAAAACCTCGGTGGCGGGGTCCCCGTTTCGATCATCCATCACCATGGTAACCTGCACGTTTTGGTCCTGGCGTGTTTGCACCGCCACGTACACCGAATCCATGGTGGGCAAAGTCAGTGTCAATGCCCCGCAGTATTCGGCGAAACCGCCCATGCAGTCCAGCGCAACGGCGGCCCGGGCAACCCACTTGGTTGATCCCGGTGAAAACTCCTTGCCCAGTTGGCTGCCGAGCTGACGGGCAAAAGCATCGATATTGCTCAAATTGCTACTGATTGTTGTGTCCATGGTTATGGTGTATCAGTCGTTCGCCACTCCCGCGAGACTCAAACCTCCTCGCTGGGGCAGACCTCGTTCAAAACCCTTTCCGCCACCAGAATGGGCGTACTTGCCACCACGCCCATCGCGATGGCATCGGAAGGCCTACAGTCAACCTCGATAAGCTTGCCATCATGACGGAGGATCAGCTTGGCAAAAAAAGTGTGATCACGCAAGTCATGAATGACAATCTGCTCCAATTCCGCATTAAGCTGTTTGATGATCGAAGCAGCCAGATCGTGCGTCATCGGGCGTGAAGTCGACAAAGACTTGACCCCCCGCTCGATCGCCAGGGCTTCGGTAATGCCAATGAGAATGGGAAAACACCGCTCACCATCACGCTCGCGAAGAACGATAACCTGCGACTCACCGTTTTCAACGATGATAATTCTTGCCAATTCCATCGGGACGAGCATGATAGGCCTTTTCGCCAAATCTCCATAGCCACCCTACCGGTCGCGGATAACTGTGTCAAGAATCTCAACCGGTCACGTCAGGTTTTCGACCTGATTTACGGGCTTTCATTCCGTTCGGCGAGCATGGCGTTTAGACGCTCATACTCGTCTTTGGGCATGCTTACGCTATTGGACTCCCGAGGGAATCTCTCCGCTGCAATATCGCCGACGTACTCCTGGAACGCCTCGAGCAGAACGCGGTGCAATTCTGCATATCGCTTGATCGATCGTGGTGGGTGCCCTGCGGTGTACCCCAACATGTCGTGGAGCACGACGACCGTACCATCACAATGTGGACCAGCCGCACACCCGATAACCGGTAAGGTGGTCCGCTCGGTGAATATACGGGCAACTTCGGTGGGCACGCCCTCCAACAAAAATGCAACAGCCCCGGCGTCCTCCAGAATTTTGGCATCCTCGATGATGGCCAATGCCTGCTTCGCCGTTTTGCCCTGACACCTGTAACCGCCCTGCTGGTGGAACGACTGAGGCTTAAGCCCCAAATGAGCCATCACCGGGATGGTGGCTCGTGACATGGCTGCCACCGTGTCCGCCAAGCGGCGATCCACCTCCACCTTGACACAATCGCAACCCGCCTGAGCCATGAACCGCCCGGCGTTGCGGATTGCCTCTTCGGAACTTACCTGATAGCTCAAGTAGGGCATATCCCCGATCAGAAACTTGCCGGGCGCCCCCCGCCGAACCGCCTGGGTGATCGTCACCAAATGGCCCACAGCCACCGGAAGCGTGGTGGAATGCCCCAGGCAGACCTCGCCATAGGTATCCCCCACCAGCACCGCGTCTATCTCGGTTTCTTCGATCAGGCGTGCGGTGGTGTAGTCGTAGCAGGTTACCACAGGAATCTTGCACCCCTCGCGCTTGCGTGAAAGAAGCGTTTGCAGCGTGATCTTTGAACCTGATACCATCCCGTGCACCTATCCGATGAGAAAGCACAACCGCACCCTTGAAACCGCGAACTCCACAAATAGGATATGCTCTGAAAGGATTGGGGACAACCCGCCCTACAACAGTAATTACGCCGTTTTCTCAGTTTTTTCCGCTTTCATGAACGCAGAGACGCAGAGAACGCAGAGAAGAAGGGAGTGCACCAAATGACAATGTTTCCCATCCTCCATTTTCAGTTTTCAATTTTCTCCATTCTCCATCCTCGCCGTGACAAGTTCTGTTGACTGGAGTTGGCGGCGGTCATAGAGTAGGTGCAGTCTGGTATGCTTGGCGATTTCGTTGCTTGTATTTGAGGCGATATGATGCTTTCCAAGCCGATCCGGTTTTCGCGGCTCCGTCTTCTGGTCAGCGTGGTGACCATTGTGTCCATTGTTGGCGGCGGGGTTCTTGTTGGGTTGGGCATCGCGCGACTATCCCAACCGCAAGGGCTATGGCTTATTGCGACGGGGGTGTTGTCGGCGTTTTTATTCATCGTTGCCATTTCGCTGGTGTTGCTGCTGATCAAAATCGAGTCCAACACCACGCGCCAGTACAACGAGCTTCGGGACATTCAGGAGACCTTGGCCCGCCATGGGGAGCATTTGGCGGAGGTGGCGGAGAACGTGCGCATCTCCGACGTAGCCAAGCACATTACCCACCGCGAAGAGGAGCTCAGCGCTCTGCGCCGTGCCATCACCACCGAAGTTCGCCGACAGGACTGGGAAGCGGCTTTCCATCTTATCGAGCAGATGAAGGCGCAGTTCGGATATGTGGAGGAGGCTGAACTCCTTGTCGAGGAGGTGGTGGATGCCCGGACCGAGGCGATGCGGACCAAGATGGCCCAGGCAACCACACATATCGAGCAACTGTTTACCCAATGCAATTGGGCGCAAGCCCAGCGTGAGATCGAGCGATTGCACAAAGCCCTTCCGGATGAACGGCGGGTTGCCCGGTTGATGGAGCAATTGAAGCAGCGTCGCCAGAAGCGCAAGGAGGAGTTGCTGGAGTCCTGGAATGAGGCATTACGCCGCAACGATCTCGACGGGGGGATCAACGTCCTCAAGGAACTGGACGATCACCTCACTCGTGAAGAGGCTCGGAAGTTGGAGGACTCCGCCCGAAGCCTGTTCAAAGAGAAGTTGTTGCAGTTGGGTGTTCAGTTCAAATTTGCGGTGGGCGAGAAGCGGTGGCTTGACGCCTTGGAGATCGGCGTGCAGATCACCGAGGAGTTCCCCAATTCGCGGATGGCCAAGGAAATGCAGGAGCACCTGCTGGCGCTCCGCCAGCGAGCCGGTCTGCCGCTCAGCGCAGACGTTACCGCGGGAACCGTTGTGGAGCCTCCCAACTCTTCACAGAAGTCGAGTGAAAGCTAGTGGTCACTTGAGTCTGCCATTACACCCTCATAATTGGGGAAAGTGGGGCACCCGCGAAAATAACGGTTCATCGTCGTCTCGCAAACCTCCTCTGCCAATCCACGATGGTCAGCCACACCACAACCCCCAGGTATACTACTCCGACAACCATGGTGAACAGGTGCCCGCCCTGGGAGAAGAAAGTGCGCTCGTCATTGAAGTGAACTGTTCCGTACAGAACCCCGGGGCCTTCATCGCGAGTCCGCTGCCGGCGAATGCGACCATCCGGGCCCACGATTTGGGAAACTCCCGAACTGGCGGCCCGAACAGCCCAACGGCGCGATTCAATAGACCGAAACGGAGCGATGTCCGCTTGCTGCCAACGCTGTTGCACAGGCCAGTCTTCCGCGTTCATCACCGGCACCAACAGCAATTCGGCACCCAGCTTGACCAGACGGCGCGTGATGTCGCTGAAGTTCCCATCGTAACAGATGTACATACCCACCGGCCCGCCAACCGTGTCGATCACCTGTTGCGACGTGGCGGGATTGCCGTCGATGAAAAACGGAAGAGGCACAGCCTTGGCCTGCCGGCCGATGATGCTGCCGCCTGGCCCGATGAGCAGTGCGACATTGTCGTAATCGCACTCGGCGCCCTTGGGCGCTTTGGTGTGAGCCCCGATGCAGACATAAGCGCCGTGCTCCCGCGCCAACCCCGACAGGCTTTTGACCAGATGATGGCTCTCATCGGCATAGTCGAAAATGGCGTGTTCCGGCAGAACCACAAACTTGGGCCTGCTGGGATGTTCCATCGCCTGCGTAGTCAGTTGAACGTAGTCATGGTAGTTAAGCGTTTCCGCCTGCACACAAGCCACGGCGACTTCCTCGCCCGCAACCTCATCCGCCGGTTGGGAGACGAAACCGAGCACGACCACTACCCCGGCAACCGCAAGGGCAGGCAGCCAATCCCGGCGTCCGCGACGAATCAGTGCATGGGCCAACGCCGCGTTGAACGCGACCAGGAGAAACGAAACGAAGTAAACGCCCCCAATTGATGCGATCTGAGCCACCCACAGATTGAACGACTGGGTATAGCCGTACGCCAGATAAGCGAAGCGATAGCGCGGCAGGCTTTCCGAACGCAGCACCTCCTGCCCGATGAAGGCAAGCGGGACCGCCCAAAGCATCGCAGTCGTCGAGAACCGTTCCATCAGCAGCTTGGCTACGCGAAATGAGAAACCCAGCCACAGGGCCAGCACGAGGACCACAAACGCCCCCAACAGACCGTGCAGGCCGAAGCACCATGCCATCCCGATGCGGTAGTAGACCAGGCCCACAACGGCTCCGATGAGCCACGCGCGGTCGGCGGTGATTCGCGGAAGCACCAGTAACCACGGGACCAACGCGACCCACGCCAGAAAATGAAGATTGAGCGGCCAATAGCAGGCTGCCATCAAACCGCCCGATGCCAGCGCTGCCAAGCCACATAGTGCCGACGAAGGTCGGCTGCCCGACCCGAAAGCAGCGACAAGTTTTCGCAGGAGCACGGTCATCTGAAAACACGGCAAAACGACGAGGGGTCTACTCCTCCAATTTTTCCTCCTGCCGGCGGACTCATCTTCGACATTCTATCATTCTGAGGCAGGCATACCAGGGACCCGCGCTACATTGTTGTCTCGCAAAACGTTGGGTGGCCCATGGCTTTAGGGGCTGTCGATTTAGTC
>JAGLWJ010000057.1 GCA_023133475.1 Phycisphaerae bacterium
CACCGCTAAAGCGGTGGGCCACCCGACCATCAGTTCATGGGCGACAGATCACTAGGTTGGAGGAGTTTCGCCCTTGGTTTCGCCTCCACCACCGATAGTCCGACGCATGCTCGTATCGGCGTCGATGTTCTTCATCCGGTAGTAATCCATGATGCCCATGTTTCCGCTACGGAACGCCTCAGCCATGGCCAGCGGAACCTCCGCTTCCGCCAGGACTACCTTGGCGCGGTTTTCCTCGACCATGGCGCTCATTTCCGCCTCGCGGGCACGGGCCATCGCCGCTCGCTTTTCCGCCTCAGCCCGGAAGCGGCGCAGGTCGGCTTCTGCCTGATCCGCCTGCAACTTGGCGCCGACGTTGGCTTCTGTCGCCACACCCGCCACGCTGATATCGGCAATATCCACCGAGAGAATCTCGAACGCCGTTCCGGCGTCCAAACCGCTCTCCAACGCCCTTTGGGCGATGAGGTCGGGGTTCTCCAAAACGGCTTTGTATGTTGCACTCGAACCGATGGCGCTGACGATGGCTTGCCCGGTACGGGCGATCACGGTCTCCTCGGTCGCACCACCGATAAGCTGGCGAATGTTGGTTCGCACGGTGACGCGGGCCTTGGCCAGCAGGCGAATACCGTCCTTGGAAACGGCATCGAGCTTGTCGGCTCCGCTGGCCATCGCGGTGGCTCCGGGGCAGTCGATGACCTTGGGGTTCACCGACGTATTCACCGCATCGAGGATGTCCCGCCCCGCCAGATCGATAGCACAGGCTTTGCGGAAATCCAGGTCGATGTTGGCACGGTGGGCGGCGATCATCGCATGGGTAACGTTGGGCACCCGCCCCCCAGCCAGGTAGTGGCTCTCGAGATCGTTGGTGGTGATGTCGTGCAGCCCGGCTTTGACCAACTGGATCTTGCTGAGCACCACCACGCTGGAGTTGACCTTACGCAGACGCTGCCCGATGAGATCGGCGAAGCTCACCCCAGCCTTGCTCATGTACGCCTGCAACCACAAGCTGAAGAACTGCATCAGCACGGCAAAGATGATCAAGCCGACGATGATGGCGATGCCGCCGATAATCCATCCGTAAGGAACTCCACCCTCGGCGAGTACAGAAGCGTAAGCTAGCATCCTGCTGACCTTTCTACTGTGAGAACACGGTTTTTTATGTCTTGTAGTCTGGTGGGTTGCGCTTCGCTTCGCTCCACCCACCCTACACTCTGGCGGAGCCCGTTTTTGCGACCACCGCCAGGTTACTGCCTTTAACACCCACGACGTGAACCTCCACGCCGCGCCCGATCATACCCATCTCAGCCACGCATGGGAACCGCCGCCCGTCGAAATCGCAGATTCCCGACGGACGCAATGGCGAAACACTCCGCCCCACACACCCGATCATCGACCGTAGCGTATCCACATCCACGCCAACATCCTTGGAGGTAACCACCGGGTTGTCCGGGGAGATCAATCGTCCCATGGGCGTGTGAGGCCAGAGCTTCACCGCGATCACCACCGCAGTGGGCAAAAGCACGATACAAGCCAAAGTGGCGCCGACCCCGGCACTGGTGCTTATCCCAAAAGTCTTGACCACCGCGGCGACGAGGAATCCCAACCCGGCAACAGTTAGGATACCGTGCGAAGGTATAAAAATCTCCGCCAACAGCACCACCAACGCGATGGCGTAGAGCAAAGCAATAATCCCGAACTCACCCATCACAACACCGGGGAAATGGAAAATGGAAAATTAAAAATGGAAAATGAGGGATGGGGGACATCGTCGTTTTTCCGAGTTTTATTTTCCATCCTCCATCTTCCTCTGCGTTCTCTGCGTCTCTGCGTTCATCTCCCAGCCGGCAATCCCAGCTAAGCCCTGACTACGCGGACCACGACGCGGTTTCCGTAGCGTTCGATGACCTCTATCCGGGCGCCGGCTTCGAGGAATTCCCCTTCGCTGACCACGTCAACCAACATGGACCCGAACCGAGCTTTGCCCGCCGGGCGCAACCCGCTCTCGCAAATCCCGAGGTCGCCGACGCGGGCCAACCCGCGATACGGGTCCTCGGGCATCACCGTCGAGGGGGTGGGGTTTTCCGGCACAATGCGATTGACATACGGCATCTGCGGTAGATAACGACTCAACAGAACCATACCCACCAGAGATGTGACCACCGCCGCCGCCAGAGTAATCACCCCCGCTTTGAGCCCCGCAAGCCCCGTCTCCCACTGAGGCCAATATATGGGGAATGAACGCCCGGGCTCTTCCGGTATAAAGGTCGCCAACAGACCAACGATAACCAACACCAAACCGCTGATCCCCGCGATACCAAAACCGGGGATGACGAATATCTCCACCCCCAGCAGCGCCACCCCGATCAGCACCACCACAATCTCCCACACATTGGCCAATCCCGTGAGATAAGGGGCTCCCAGGAAGATCGCCAGGCAAATCAATGCCACCAAACCAGGCACACCCACGCCCGGCGTGTTAAACTCCACGTAAGCGCCAAGGAAAACCAGAATCAGCAAAAAACCCCGCACCGGCATCGACGTCAACCAACCGACCAGAACCTCCGACCAGGTGAAGTCGACCCGATCCACCGGATCGCTCAAATGATACCGCGTCTGCAATTCTCCCTCGGTGCTGACAATCGCCTTACAGAAGCCGAAGATAAACGCACGAGTCTGTGACAAAGTCAACAACTCGGTGGTGCTGACGACCGGCTGTTGGATGTCAAACGGCGTATTCGACAATGGGTCCAGGCTGGTCTCCACCAACTTCCAGCCGGTCTTCTTTTTCCCGCTGATGCCGGAAAGATCAAGCCCCAAAAAACCCCGCTTCGAGCTGCTTTCTTCATCCCCCATCCGTTTCAGTTTGGTGGCTCGGCCTACGAATTCCCGCTCACCGGTTTCGATATTCTCAAGCCACCATACCTCGCGGTCCGCCCGGACCATCGATTCGCACAGCAAGCGGTCGTATCCGTTTCTGGCTGCGGAGTCTCGAAACTGCTCGAGCACCGGGCTTTCCGCCTTGGCTTTGAGGTCTTCGGGCACCGCCTCAGCCCCTGTCGGCGTGCCCAGGATCACCCCGCAGTCGCCCAGGGTCGAAGCGGCGGACATCACGATCTCGTCGCAGGCCAGCGAAATCATCGAGCCGGCGGAGTATGCCTCAGGCTTAACCCACGCGACCGTCTTAACATGCGTGAGGTTCTTGATATATGAACAGATGTCCAGGGCGCTGGCTACGTAGCCGCCTGGTGTGTCCAACTCGAAGACGACCACCTTTGCGCCGTCGTCAATCGCCTTTTCGACGCGGCGCTGAATGCTTTCCATGGTCACATCGCTAATTGTGCCGGTGATGGGGATGATTACTCCCCGGACTTGCGGTTCCAGCGAAGCGACCGGTTCGACTTCATCAGCTATAGTTTCATCAACGGATGGGGTCTGGTCGGGCGGCACGGATGTTTCGTCCCCGCGCGCCGCGGCACAGATTCCCAGCAGCATCACCCAGACCAACATTGGAATACGGTTGTGGCACATGTCTCTGCCCCGTGCGGCTTTAGAGCCTGCAAACGCCTTGATAAGTTCCATTTCCTACTGAATTCTAATAGCGTTCATCGGCATAGGCAAGTTGAAACAGCGGCTGGATTTATAGTAGGGCGGGCTTCACCCGCCGTAGGATGCAAAGAAGGCGGGTAGAACCCGCCCTACAACTGCTCGAGCTTCTCGATCCATGTTGCAAAGTGCTCACATTCGGCCCGCAACGTTTCAAGCCCTATCCGCTGAGCAACGATGGGACCGTGAACGCACTTGCGATACCTTTGGACAAGTCTGGTGATTCGCCGGGATGGGCAAGTGTCATAGTTGTCATTGATCGCTTCCGGATTACCAGCCTCTTCAAGGATTCCGCGAAATTGACGTTCCAGGCACTCGGCAGAAGAAAAACGACATAGCGGGGCGGACGTTTCAGCCAGTTCCTGAACATCGGAAAACATGAGCGCTTCGAATTCGTGAACCTGAACATACGGGATGAACTGGCTCCGGTTGAAGCTCCCACCCATACGTTCGGCGATGTCGTTCAGCACGGCTGATTCCACGTGAGACCCTCGCTCCGCCCAGCCCTTTTGGGCCGCTTTCGCCCGTCCAGGCCAGTCGGTGGGCATCGCATAGTAATCAAACATCGTTGTGCAGTAACGGCCTTCCTTCAATGTGCGGATAATGTCCCCGCTCGCGGACTCCCATTTCTTCACGCCACCCCTCTTGCGCGTTCTCCCGGGCAAAACAGCCCAGATGGCAATACCGCGATAGCCAAGGTGCGCAGCGAGTTGGTCACGCACAAAAGTCTGCTCGGTTTCCCCCTCCACGATCGCCACGATTTCACTCATGGCTCGGCCCCCCCTGGACCACATTCTTCTGCCAGAGTTCGCCGATCGAATACTCCTGCAACCAGTCAGCCAGTTTGCCCGGCTCCAGTCGTTCAAACACCGACCGACCTTCGCACCGCTTCACGATAACCACGTCCTCGGGTGGAAAATGATCCAGAAGCGTCGGTGACTGCGTCGATACGATAACCTGCGTTTGCTCCGACGCAGACTGGATCAACTCAGCCAGCAAGTTGATCGCATATGGGTGAAGCCCCAACTCCGGCTCATCGATTATGATTATGGCTGGTGGTAACGGCTGCTGCAGGGCTGTTACCAGGCAAATGAACCGAAGGGTGCCGTCGGAGAGATGCACCGGCTGAAAGGGGTAATCGCTTCCCTTCTGGCGCCACTCCAGCCGGACTTTTTCTTCACCGCCCTTTTCCTCGGGCTCCAGAAGAAAATCATCGAAGAACGGTGCGATAAGCCGCACGATATCGCGAACCAGCTTATAGCTGTTCTCGTGATTCTCCCGCAGGTGCAACAGAAGCGCCGCCACGTTTGATGCGTCCGGCCGGAGTTGTGCGCGATCCCGCACAGCCTGGTCCCGCCGCATCGGCGCCAGCATGCTGGTGTCGTGAAAGTGGTAGACCGTCCAACTGGAAACCGCATCGTACACATACGACGGCACACCAAGTCCCTGGCCCAAGGTGGCTTTATCTTCCTTCCGCGTCTTCAGTTGTGATTCCAGGTTGCCCTGGCCAATCGAATGGGGGACGCCCATTCCGCGGCCTCCGGTATATTGCACTCGCTCATCAGCCACCATCAATTCGTCGCCGGCGGTGGGCTCCAGATCGAACTCGTAGACGTTGTCCCCGAACTCCAGGCGCGCGGATATCTGATTGGTCTGCTTGGGGCCTAGGAAGAAGAACCCATCCGCCCCACCCGACTGCCGCACAAATCGCGCCAGAGCCTCATCCACCATGGCCCGCAGCAGCCGGAAGAAGTCCACGAAGTTGCTCTTGCCGGCACCGTTTGCACCGATCAGGACATTGAGGTTGCCTAGTTCGAAGTCTTCGAGCGACTCGATCGACTTGAAACCGCCAATCGTCACCTTATTCAGCGAACGGCCCATCTCAAACATCCTCTACATCGAACCATAAGCCGGTGGAAGTTTCCCTCGAAGAGACGCACCTTCGTTGCACACCCAACCGGCTATATCCCTGGCGGGTTGGACGCCTCCAGAGCCCGCTTCCGTTCCACCGGTCAATTTCATCATCGCGGTCCAGGCACGTAGCGTCAACTTGCTCACGTGGGTGCCCCAACTCCGTAGGGTGGGTGAAGCACGCCGTAGGCGGGCGAACCCCACCACGCCGGTTGGTGGGTTCCACCTGCCTGCGGCAGGTTCCACCCACC
>JAGLWJ010000570.1 GCA_023133475.1 Phycisphaerae bacterium
TACCGTCAGCCAGCGTACCTGATCTGCACCGATCCAGACCTGCCACTGCAGCAACTGGTGCAAGAATACCTCTGGCGGTGGGATATCGAGGTCAATCATCGAGACGAAAAGCAGGTCATCGGCGTTGGTCAGGCCCAGGTGTGGTCGCACAAGTCGGTGAATCGCCAGCCTGGCTTCGCCGTGGCGTGCTATTCCATGCTGTTACTGGCGGCAATAATCGCTTTCGACCCCGACGAGGTCCACCGCCTCTTGCCGCTGCCAAAGTGGCAGAAGGACGGCGCCGACTGCCGCCTGTCGACCCAACGATTGGTCCAGATGCTTCGACACGATATCTGGGGGCAAGCACTCGAGGAGATTGCATCCGATGCCAAAACAAAGGACTTTGTGACCGGCCTCATACCGGGCACGAAGTCCCCTGACTCGATTCTCGCCCCCGTCCCATCCGTCACGTACGCCCGGACTGGCTGATTTCAGCCTGCCACGGCGGCAAGGGGGAGGGTACGCTGTGACTAGTTAAGTGCCAAAGTCCAGTGGCGGGTGGAACCCGCCCTACTGCCCGGATTGCTTGCGGATGATCATGTCGAAGTTGCGGACCATGGACTTGTACATCCCCGCCACAATGCCACAAACCACCAGAGCGGCGATGGCTGACCCGATCACGGCGAACCCCCGGACATTGTCGAGGTTGGCAGCCAGCTTCTGCGGAACATCGCCAAAGAGCGTTACCGGGTTCACCAACACGCTTATGGCAGTGAACGGAGTAAATGCCGCTATGAACGCCCCACCGGCATCCAAACTGCCGATGATGGCCTGGGCCAACCCGCCCGCCACCAGGCAAAGCAACGCCATCACCCCGACGCTGACCATCACCGCCTTGACAGTCTGCTTGATCCGCAACGAAAAATGCATGCCCAACATGCAGGCAAAGGCTGCATACGCCAGCAGCAACACCATCAACTCGAACCATACCTCGATCGAGACCACCGGGACCTTGATATCTCGGAAAAGGTCGTATAGGCCGAAGACCAGCAGGGTCCCCACCGGAACACAAATAGGCCCAGCGGTGAAGCTGACCAGCCCACGCAGCTTGCCCCATACCAAATCCTTGGCTGACAGGGGAGTGGCCAGCAAAATGTCCATGGTCTGCGACTCTCGCTCCTTGGTGATGGCGGTGGCGGCGGTGTTGATGGCCACCAGCAGGATGATGCCGAACTCGATCATGATGATGTTGGCCAACCACACGCGGGCGGTGACGGTGTTGAGCGTCCCCCGATGATATTCGATAAGCACCAGGGCTGCTGCGGCTATCCCACCGCCGATGATGGCGTAGCGGACCACACCGCGACTGGCGGCGGTGGCGCGGGTGGCAGCCTCACGCCAGGCAATGGGGTTGCGCCAGACCCGCCGCGGCTTCTGCGTGCGATCGCCGGCTGGGCGACGGCGGATGCGATCCGCCAGCTTGCCGAAGAAAGAAGTCTCCCCCTCGAGGGCACTACGCCGGACAAAAAACATGCTCACCACGGTCAGCAAAAACGACAAGGCCAGAGTAAGAGCCACATACAATGCCTGCGGATAGGCCAGCAGATACCTCACCACCGCCGATTGGTTGCCCAACGCCCCAAACGGCGGAGCCTGGATACGATTGAGCGCCACGTCTAACGCCAGAAACGGATGAAAAGGGGCCAACCAACTCATCCGCTCGCCTGATACGTTGGCTGGTGCCTCTGCCACCCAGGTCCCGCTCCATTGGGTCCCCAGGGCATAGACCGTCAGCAGGTACAACCCAATCGTAATGTAAAACGAGAAAATGGTGCGCCGGGTGCCCACGCGGATCATGCTGATAGCGATGGCCAACGAACCGGTCAGCACCGCGGTGCCGCCGGCAATGGCAAAACTCTCGATGATCTGCGACGTGGTGACACCACCGTAGATCGTGGTCACGAAGAAGATCGGCAACCCCGCAAGCAGCAGAACCACAACGAAGAACAAACGGCTTAACAGCGAACCAAGCACGATCTGGGCATTGGACAGCGGGGTGGAGAGCAGAATGTTGAACGTCTGGGAGTCTCTCTCCTGGGTGATGGCTCCCGCGGTGAACACCGGTGCAAGAAAGCACATCAGCATCAACTGGGCGATGGAAGCCCGCGAGAAGGTTACGGACGACTGCTTGGCCAAATCGTCCAACGACAAGTTGGTGCTGAAACTGAACGCCCCAAACAGCACCACGAAAAACAGCACCGCCAGATAGCCAAACCGCAACCACAGGTGTCGCGAACGCCGGGCGGAGCCCTGAACCACCCGCAGAACTATCGGGTTGGCAGGTATCAGATGCCAGGCCCAAGCCGAAAGTTGTGCCGCTACGTTACTCATCGGGGTTCCGAGTTTCGAGGGTGGCCCATGGCTTTAGCCGTGGGGGACACGAATCCAAGCGCCCATTCGTGTCCCCCACCGCTAAAGCGGTGGGCCACCCACCAGTTGTAGGGCGGGTTCCACCCGCCGTTCGGTCCAAAGTTCCGCTATCCCCTGACTTTGGACTTTGGACCTTGGGCTTATCAATCCGCTGTGCGGACCACCTCACTGCACGATTCCTTTTGTTAGCCTCATAAAGGCGGTTTCCAGGTTTACCTCTTCTTCCTTGACCTCGCGGACCTTGAAGTTGTTCTTGATCAACGCCTTGACAATGTGGGTGAAGTCGTGCGTGCTGGAGTCCAACTCCACCACCAGATGCCCGTCCCGATGAGACACCTCCTTGACCCCATTGGTGCGCTGTAGCAACAAAGCCGCCAGGTCCATCTGCTCGACCACCCGAATGGTCAGCCGTGTGGCTAACTTCACCCGCTGGATAATCTCTTTGATCGAACCGTGAAAGAGCAGTTTACCCTGCTCGATGATGCCCACGGTGGTGCACAGTTCCGCCAACTCGTGCAGGATGTGCGAACTGATGATGATGGTCTTGCCCATGTTTCGCAACTCTTTGAGCAACTCACGAATCTCGACCCGAGCCCGCGGGTCCAGGCCGCTGGCTGGTTCGTCGAGCAGGAGGACTCGCGGATCATGCAGCAAAACGCGAGCAATGCTAAGCCGCTGCTTCATGCCACGCGACAACGAGTCCACCAGGGCGTCATGTTTGTACATCAGATCGGTCAGTTCGAGCACGTCACCCACCACCCGATCACGTTGTTTGCCGGTGATATTGTAAGCAGAGGCAAAGAACTCGAGGTACTCCCGCACCACCATGTCCTCGTAAGCACCGAAGAAGTCCGGCACATAGCCGATCAGCGGGCGGATTTTGCGCGACTCATACCCGATCACATGCCCGCAGACCCGGGCTTCGCCCCAGGTCGGCTGAAGCAGCGTCGCCAGAATCTTGATCGTGGTGGTCTTGCCCGCACCGTTAGGGCCAATGTACCCGAAACACTCCCCGTCCTCGATGGTGAGTGGGAGATTGTCCAGGGCGACCAGCTTCCCGTAACGCTTGGTCAGGTTGATAGTCTGCACGATCACGACAAAAACTCCGCTATCCGAATTGAGAATGGAGAATGGAGAATTGAGAATGGAGAATGAAGGAGAGGCAAAGCACTCGATTGTAGAACGGTTGTGATCGCATCCAATTTTCCATTCTCCACGCTCCCCTTCGGGTCGCCGCTAAACGCTACGGATTGTCACCGCTAAACGCACTCGCGTCGACACGGTTGTTCCTCATTCTCCATTCTCCATTCATCACGTTTCCTTCCCCCATTTTCAATTTTCAATTTTCAATTTTCCATTTCCCCCTATTGTGGACCGGTCAACAACGGTTCGAGCACCTTCCAGTCGTCCACGTCAACAACCGTATTACGGGTATCGACATTTGCGCAGGTGCAACTCGGATCGGCGGTGATGTCGACGCCAAAACAGATGGTGAACTGTCGTATGTCTTCCAGGTCCACGTCGCCGTCCTCGTCGAGATCGCCGACCATCAGGCCGGCAAAAGCCCATATCTCGATGTCGTCGATGTTCCAGCCCGGATACGTCACCGAACTATCGGTCATGCCCATGCCCCAACGCACCTGCACGGTGGGCTGCCCGTCCGCCCACTGCGAAATGTCGTATGTCTGCTGGGACCAGGAGTCCTCACTTATCGAACTACCGGAGTGCTCCCAGACCGTGCTCCAGTCGGTGCCATTGTTCGACACTTCGACATTGGCATGGTCCGAGTAGCCCGACTCGATGCCCAGCCACCGCCAAAATCGCAGTTCGGTGTTGCTCAGGGTCGAGCAATCCATAATCGTGGTGGTCAGATACCTTACCGCGGTGAGGCTGTTTTCATAGTCGCCGGAGAGGTTGTATCCGTAGACGTTCTGCCCGGTATATCCGCAGTCCGGATCGAGTTTGTGAGACCCTCCGCCGGTCGGTTGGCCAAACGCCCATAGCCCCTCGGTGCCCCAACCCGGATTGTCGTCCAGGGGGAACCAGTAGACCACCTCTGAGGCACCTACGGTCACCGTCACCGTCGCCACGTTCGAGCCGGCTGTCGCATCGCGGGCGGAGAAGTCGAAAGTCTCGATCACGCTTTCCCCGCAAGGCGGCTGATAGGTGACCACATTCCCGCCGCCGACCAGGGTGTAAGGCGTCATGCCAATGACACCACCGCCCGGATCCATCAAGAATCCCGCCGCCGGCAGGCTTTCGATGATATAGCTCAGCGGATCGTCGTTGGGATCGGAGGCGAGCAACTCGATGCCCGTCGGGGTGTAAGCATAGATGCTCTGCTCCATGTCGTAAGCCACCGGATTCCACCCGGGCCCGCCGATGGTGATGGCGACCTGGGCGACATTTGAATCGCCGCCCTGGGGCGGGCTGCCGCCGTCGCTGGCTTTGTACTCGAAGCTGTCCGCCGGCCCATAGCCGGTCTCCGGCTGATAGTCCACCTCATTGCCGTAGCCGGCAAGCGAGTGCGGGACGGTGGAAATAAGGCCGCTGCCAGGATCGGTGAGAGTGCCATGCCCGGGCAGGCTGGTAATGATGTACGTCAGTGCCCCGGGCGATGCGGGCAATCCGTCGTCGAAGGCTGACAGAGCAATGGTGACCGGAGTGCTGACGGTCGTATTCGCTTCCGTTCCCGGGTTGATCGGAGGTTGGGGGCTACAGTCGCCCATCGCAGACAGGTCCGTCTCGTAGAAGTCAGCCGGAATGTCCTCACCGTTTGACAGGCCTACGATCCCATCCGTGGCGGCAATGTCCAGGTAGCTTAGCACGATACGCCCGTCGAAGTACAACTCAACCTGGAACGTGTTGGTGGTGGGTTCGGAGGATTCCGGTACGTTCTGATACGTCACCACCGCCCGATCGGCAAGTTGTTTCCAGCTTACCGTGCCTTCGTCGGGGTCCAACTCGTCGAACAACATGGAAACCCGCGGGCGATCGAAGTGGTCCTCCAGCGATTCCGAGTAGTCCTTGTCGCCGATGGGGAAGGTGATATAGCCGTTGGCACAGATATAGAAGCCGCTGTAGCTGATTCCATACAACGAGACGGTCTTGCCGTCGGCGAGCGTCACTTTATGGAAATCGTTGCCGGGAAGGCTGACTATCGCCCCTCCAGCCGGATCAGTCGGCAAGCTGGAGATCGACTCCGCACATCCGCTGTAATAGTCCGGCCCGGCGTTGGGAGTGAACGCGAGCCTGGTGTGGCCAAGATCGTTGTCCCAACTGAATTCCTCGGTGAAGTAGTTGGGAATATCGGGCGTTGTGAAGCTATAGCACGCTCCGCCGTTGTCGTCGCCGGCCAAGTTGCCGGCTTCATCTTCCGCCTCGACCGCAAAGAAATGCGTTGTGTCATCCAATAACCCGGTCAGGTTAACATTGTGGTTGGTCTGGAGGTAGTTGCCCGTCACCATCTCGGTCAGCGAAGCACAGCTCAAGCCGTAGCGTATGATGCTGAGGGTGGGTTCGTCGGTGTCGAAGGTTATTGTGGCGGTTCGCGGCTCCGTGCTCTGAGATTGCACATTGGTTATCTGCGAGGCTGCGCAGTCAACCACCGCCGTATCGATAACCGGCACATTTATTCCGCCATGCCCGTCGTCCGCATCATTGTAGGTTACGGTGACCGTATCTCCCGTAGCGACCAGCAACACCCCGGCGGCGTCCGTTTCGCTCAACGGGATCGTGCCCACAAACGCCGCCGTGTCGGGTCCTGTTTCTGTCAGAGACACGACCTCGCCACCCGGCTCGGAACCCGACTCGATCGTCACCAGCACGGTCTCCACCCCCTGGTCATAGAGGTTGAGGTCGCAATCGACAACCTGGATAGTCGCGGTGCTTTCGCAGGAGTAGCTGCCCTTGTCCAGCGAGACGATGCCCTGCGACAAGCACGTAAACAACGATGGTGTGGCACACAGTGAGAACGGCTGGGGGCCTTCCGGAACGTTGCAACCGTGCACCTCGATCACCCAGGCTCCCTCTTCCGGCGAATCGACCAGCACCTGCTCGATGTTGTCCACATGATTCGCTCGTGTCCGCACCGCTTCCATCTCGGGATTCGCCAGCCCGCCCAGCGTCCAAGGGTATGCCTCCACGCCGGAGGGGCTGAATACCCGCAGATCCAAGTTGTTCACCAGAACCGGGATCACGTTGGGAGTGCCCGGGAAGTCGTCCCACGCCAGCGTCACCTTTAACTCGGTGTCGCCCGGTCCCACCACCGCCAGCAAGGTGAAGGTCTGCCCCTGGCCCACCTCGTCTTCCAGGAAGTTTCCGCTACGAAGCAGCTCCACCGCCGGCTGGATTCGCACCGAACCATAGCCAGTTTTGTAATCCGGGCCTGGCTCCTCGGTGTCCACGGCGGTGTGGGCAAGGAGTATCTTGAGCGTCGAGTTGCGGAAGTCGGGCTCACTCGGGTAGCAGGCCCGATAGTCTTGCAGCAACAACGCCCCCAAACCGCAAACCGCCGGCGATGCCATGCTCGTGCCGCACTTTGCATCATACCCACTGCAACCCGAACAGGAGGTTATGCCGTTGTCGTCGTCGCTCTGGCAACCCGGTGCCGAGACGTCAGGCCTCATTCGGTCGTCGTCGCACGGGCCCCAACTGCTGAACCACGTCATCGAATCGTCATTAGAGTGCAAAGCGCCGACGGCGATGTGGTTTTTGGCACATGCCGGCGGAGCCGTCGTGTGATAGGTCGCACCGCAGCGGGGCATGTTTCTTTCGTTCCCGTTGGCCCAGACGATCCGGAACGGCGCCCCCAGACTGCCCCGCACGATCGAGTCGATCAGGTTCGCCGTCACCCCGTAGTTCCCTTCCCATTCGCAGGGGAACTCGTTGAAGGCTGTGTTGGTCCCGAGCGAATTGTTGGAGATGTCCGCCCCGTGGACGTTGATCGCCTCGTTATAATCCGCTTCGATGTCGCCGGGGTCGCTGTAGAGGAAGCCCTCGTGTATGCCGTCTTCCTGCTCGAATCCGTAGGACTCGATGGTGACCCCCGGAGCCATGCCCTTGTACAGGCCGTCGCTGAGAGTTCCGTCCCCGCCGATAATACCACTCACATGCGTCGCATGCCCTGACGACTCCGACGAATCACGCACGGTCAGCCGACCACCGAAATCCGGGTGCTCCGCACACGCATGACCACCATCATAGACCAGCACCGTCACGCCCGAGCCGTCCAGATCATACGGGGCTGCTTGAACGATATCCGCCCCGGTCCGCGCACGGCTGTCGTTGTTCATCTCGCTGAATTTCGGCAAAGCCGGCTCCACCCATTGCACCGCATCCTCGTCAGCCAACTCGCCGATATTGCCAAAGGGCACCTCGACGACAAGCCCGTTCACCGAGTGAAGCATCGAGCGGATTCGGGCACCATGGCTCAGGCAAACCCCCACCGCGTCACGATCGAGCACCACGTCGCGATGAAACAGCACGTAAACGCCGACGATTGCATCATCGAGGTCGCCCTTCTCTCGCTCTTCCGGCGAGACAGCGGCCCAGGTGGGGAAGTTGCCGTCGTTGAGGAATGGGTGCAGCTTCCACTCCCGCGCAATCGCCGACACACTCGAAAGACCATCGACGCCTGCCAATGCCACCGGGTCGAGTCGCTCCGCCAAAAGTGTCGCAAAGTACGCATTGTCGCCAAGGTAGTTCAGTAGCGTTAGCCCGCTCGACTCCAACTCGCTACGCTGAGTTGGCGTCATCGGCTGGTCGAACTGCACCACAATGCGCCGCCCATCAGACCGCGAGGCCAGAGCGGTGAGCGTGGCGGTTAGCTGAGACGAATCCATTTTTGCAAGGTCAGCCTTGCCCGCTACCCAGCGCACCTCACCACCGCTCGCCGGCATCGCCAACGCAAACACCGGAAGAACAACAATAACAACATTCATCAACTTACGGTTCATACTACTCACAATCACGATTGACCCCTCACATCCGCCTCCTCACGTGGAGGCTTACGCCGCCTAATAAGTCCAAAGTCC
>JAGLWJ010000571.1 GCA_023133475.1 Phycisphaerae bacterium
GATTGCAACACCAGCGGTGTGCCCGACGAATGCGAACTTCAGGGCAACGACTGCAACAGTAACGCCGTGCCCGACGAGTGCGACATCGCCGGCGCAACCAGCGCCGACCACAACAGCAACGGCGTGCCCGACGAGTGCGAAGGCCCGCCCACGGTTATCGAGCAGGTGCCCGACGGCGTGATTCACCAGCCGATCAGCTTTGTGGATGTCACCTTCAGCGACCAGATCGACGGTTCCACCTTCGGTGCCGAGGACGTGGAGTTGGTCGGGCCTGCCGGTGACATACCCGTCGATCCGCCGGTCAGAGAAGATGGCAACCGCTGGCGGATCAGCTTCGCCGAGCAATCCGATGAGGGATTCCACGATCTGGTCATTGGGCCGGACGTTATTAGCTTGGCCGGTCATGGCATGACCGAGGCTTACGCCGGCGAGTTCTGCCTGGTGATGTCGGAAATGGCGTTCCAGGTCATCGACCTCGATCCCGTGGTGACCACCGTGGCGCCGCTGATGTCGGCTGAGGTCACCTTCAGCCGGACCATCGACGCGGCTACGTTTACGGTTGATGACGCGGTGCTGGTGGCTCCGAGCGGCCCGGTGCTGATCGACTCGGTGACGCTGCTGGCTACGAACGTCTTCGAGTTGACTTGGGCGCCGCAGAGCGAAGAGGGCAACTATGTGTTGCGGATCGGGCCTGACATCGCGGACGTGTGTGCGGGGCTGATGGACCAGGATATGGACGGGACCGCCGGCGAGGTGCCGGACGATGTCTTCGAGGGCACCATCATGCTCAACACCTCGCCGCCGCAGATCGTGTCACACAACCCAGCCGGTGTGGTCAACGTGCCCTTTGGTTTCCTGGAGGTGACCTTCGACGAGATCATCGACCCTGCCAGCTTCACCATGAGCGACGTCGAATTGAGCGGGCCTGGGGGCAGTGTGGCGATCAACTCGGTCTTGGCCCAGAGCGGGACGGTCTATCGCATCACCTTCCCGTCGCAAACCGCCAACGGCGACTACACGTTCACCATAGGCCCGGACATTCTGGACCAGGCGGGTAGTTCCATGACCGTAGCGTATCAGCCGACGATTGCCGTTGCCCTGCCGGACCTGGCGGTGACGCAGATAATCAATCCGTCGGCGGCTGGCACGGGCCAGACCATCAGCGTCAATTGGACGGTGACCAATGTTGGCCCCTTTGACGCCTTCGGCGCATGGGTTGACCGGGTCTACCTCTCCGACGACGCGGAAGTGGGCGGCGACGTGCTGCTGGGCAGCTTCTCGCAGAGCGGCCCGGTGGTGTCCGGCGGTGACTATGTGCGTATCGAGATGGTCACGCTTCCCCACGACGTGCTGGGGGCATACTGGATTGTGGTGGTGACCGATGCCAATAATGCAGTGCCAGAGTCCGGCACCCCGGACAATAACTCTGCGGTCGGCGGCGAGAGCCTGCTCATCTCCGATGCCACCGACCCCGAGACAGCTATCACCTCCGGCCCCGGCGATGGCACCTCGGTCAACACCACCGAGGTCACCTTCGGCTGGAGCGGCTCGGACAACGCGACGCCGACCGGGCAATTGGAGTATTCCTACTGTCTGGCTCCGGTGGCGACGGGTTGCGATCCTGCCGGTGGGCCTTTCTCGGCAAGCACCACGGATTCCTTCGGCGACCTGACCGAAGCGGACAGCCCGTACATATTCAAGGTTGTAGCCCGGGACGAGGCGGGCAACGTCGATCCGACACCAGCCCAGCGCAGCTTCTCGGTGGACCTGACGCCTTTGACGGTCCTAAGCCATTCGCCCAACGGTGTGGTCAATGACGCGGTTTGTGCCGTGGAAGTGACCTTCAGCGAGCCGGCTAACGGGTTTGGAGCCGGTGACGTGACGCTGACCGGCCCAAGCGGCGCCATTGCCGTCACCACGGTGGTGGGCGCGGGTAGTGCCGAGGTGTTCGAGTTCCGCTTCGCGTGCCAGTCGCAGGACGGCGTCTACAACTTCAGCGTAGGGCCTAACATTTTCGATCCGGCGGGCAACCCGATGGCTGAGCCTTATACGGGCAGCTTCTCGATTGCCCTGCCCGACCTGACTCCGATTAGTCTGGACGTGCCCAGCAACGGGGTCAGCAGTGGGCAGATCGAGGTCAACTGGGCGGTTCTGAACCAAGGTGCCAGTTCGGTCACGAGTGCCTGGAAGGATGCCGTCTACCTGTCAGACGACTCCGCTTGGGGTGATGATACGCTTTTGGGCGAGTTCGGCTTCAGCGGCACGTTGGAGGTCGCTTCGACGTACAACCGCACGCAGAATGTCACTCTGCCGATCATGTTTGAGGGGACGTATTGGATCATCATCGTCGTCGATTCGCGTGGCAACGTGCCCGAGCAGCAGGAAGGGGCTGACAACCGTCTGGTGAGTGCTCAGTCGCTTGAGATCGTCTTGCCGCCTTATCCCGACTTGCAAGTTGGTGAAATGACCGGCCCACCGTCGGCGTGGCCCGGGCAGCAGGTGACACTGTGCTGGACGGTGACCAACTCCGGCGACGAGTCCACCGGCGCCGTGCTCTGGAAAGACACGGTGTATTTCTCCACCGATCAGGTGATCGACCTTCCGTTCACCAACATGTGGGGCATCTACGACCCCGGCGATGCGGTGCTGGGTAGCTTCGACAACCAGAGCAGTTTGGGTAGCGGTGAAAGCTACCAGCAGTGCCGGTCGGTGACCATTCCGTCGGATGTGGTGGGCTGCTACTACTTCCTGGCGCGGACCGACAGCTTGAACCAGGTGTTTGAATACCAGCCAGGCCTGGACGCCGAAGCCAATAACGACGGTGGTATCGAGTCGTGCTGCGACGTGGAGATGATGCCGCCGCCGGACCTGCGAGTTACCATGGTCAACGCACCAGCCAGCGGCTGGTCGGGCCAGGCGTTCACGCTGACATGGGAGGTGACCAATGCCGGACAGTCCGCCACGCCGGTGCACTACTGGCAGGATTCGGTGTACCTCTCGTTGGACGAGACGCTCGATTCGTCAGACACCCGCATCTATACGATTCCGGAAGGGTATCCCGGCGATTATATGCCGCCTGGGCACTCCTACACCCGGACCTATACTTACCCGTTGCCGCGGTGGATCGATGGCGATTACTACGTTTTCGTCTTGACCGACAGCGCCAATCATGTGAACGAGCAAGGCTGGGAAGGCAACAACGACTGGCACGATTCCACGCCGATGACGATCAATCTGACACCCCCACCCGATCTGGAGATCTCGTACCTGAGCGTCTCGGAGTCGGCGTTGGCTGGTTCGTCGGTGGTGGTTGACTGGATGGTGACCAACTACGGCGGCTCGACCACTTACGGGCATTCCCAGAACCCGACGGTGGTGCATC
>JAGLWJ010000572.1 GCA_023133475.1 Phycisphaerae bacterium
ACCGCTAAAGCGATGGGCCACCCCAGCCGGGTTACACGAAATGCAACGACCAATTGAAGGATGGACCGAAAAAATCAACCGGATCCCAGAATATGGCCACACCCGGTTTGAGGATATTCCTTTGTCAATCTGCTCAATCTGCGTAATCTGTGTAATCTGCGGGTATTTTCTCTTGTCCCCCTTGGTTGCGGCCGAAGGCTGTGCCAAGTCTCTGCGTTCATGAATTATCCGGGCTGGAGGTGCTGATCGTGGTATATCCCGACCTTCAATCGTTTGTCGAGGCGCTCGAGTCTGCCGGGCAGCTCAAGCGCATCACCACCGCGGTGGACCCCGTCCTGGAGATCACCGAGATCACCGACCGGGTCAGCAAATCGCCCGCCGCCGGTGACGCACCCCCGCCGAATACCGATCCGGTCCATGGCCAATTGGGCGGGCACGGGTTGCTCTTTGAAAACGTCACAGGTTCGTCTATGCCGTTGGCGATCAACCTCTACGGCAGCTACGAACGGATGCGGATGGCTTTGGGATGCGACAGCTTCGAGGCTGTGGCGGACCGCGTGCGTGACTTGATTAAGCCGCAGATGCCCACCACGCTGCTGGCCAAGATGAAGAAGCTGCCTGATCTGGTGAAGCTGGCTGGTTTTGGGCCTAAATCGGTCAAGACCGGAATCTGCCAACAGGTGACCCACACCGACGATGCCAACTTGAACGATCTGCCCATCATGCAATGTTGGCCTGAGGACGGCGGGCGATACATCACCTTCGCGGGTGTTTATACTGTGGCTTTGGACACCGGGGTGAAGAACGTCGGCATGTATCGTGTCCAACTGTTCGAGCCGAAGCTGATGGCGGTCCACTGGCACATGCACCACGACGGGGCAGCCCACTTCCGCAAGTACGCCGCCCGCGGTGAGCCGATGCCGGTGGCTATCGTCTTCGGCGGTGAGCCGGTGCTGCCCTACGCCGCCACCTGTCCCCTGCCGCCCGACGTCAGCGAACTGCTCTTTGCCGGGTTCCTCAACGGCGGCGGAATCGAACTGGTCAAGTGCAAGACCATCGACATGGAAGTGCCGGCCAACGCTGAGATCGTCATCGAGGGGCTGGTCGATCCAGCCGAGAAGCTGTTGGAGGGCCCGTTCGGGGACCACACCGGTTTTTATTCGCTGGCCGACCATTACCCGGCTTTTCGCGTGACCGCCATTACTCACCGCCGCGATCCGATCTACCCCAGCACCATCGTGGGCAAACCACCGCAGGAGGACTACTACCTGGGCAAAGCCACCGAACGCATCTTCCTGCCGCTGCTGAAGATGGCAATGCCGGACGTGCTGGATTATTCACTGCCGATGTATGGGGCGTTCCACAACTGCGCGTTTATCAAGATTCGCAAGGAGTATCCCATGCAGGCCCGCCGGGTCATGTCTGCCATCTGGGGTGCCGGGCAGATGAGTTTCACCAAGTTAATCATCGTGGTTGATGAACACGTCAACGTGCACGACGAGCACGAGGTGATGTTCCACGTCGGGGCCAACTGGGACCCCCGCCGTGACACCATGATGGTGGACGGCCCACTGGACATCCTCGATCACGCCTCGCCCTACTGCGGAAGCGGTGCCAAGATGGGCATCGACGCCACCCGCAAAATCCCCGGCGAAGGTCTCATCCGCGAGTGGCCTGCCGAAATCGAGATGTGCGAGAGCATCAAGCAACTCGTAAGTGGGCGTTGGCAGGAATATGGTCTGTAGTCGGGTAGGGCGGGTTCCACCCACCGCGCCATGGCAAGAAGGCGGGTAGAACCCGCCCTACAACTAAACACCCCGGCGCGGTTGCGATCACCGCGCTTCTCCATTCTCCATTAGATGCGATTGTCTGGGGAAATCCGCCCCTGAAGCTCTTCCCTCATGCGCCGGAGTGGGGTATGCTTACAGCGGTGGCGTGGAGTGGCATCGGGCACCACGCGTTGTTCGGGATGTTCTGAATAATCGTATGAACTCGGCTGAACCGATGCCAAACGGTTATGGCGTATTGGTTGTTCCAAACTCTGCCGGCACGATACGATCTGCGCAAAGAGCTTGCGCCCGG
>JAGLWJ010000573.1 GCA_023133475.1 Phycisphaerae bacterium
AAGGGTGTTCTCAAACGGGCGGGGCGGGGAGCTCTTCGGGCCGGGGTTGAGAAACTCGGCGATAGAGCCGCCAAAGAATTCACCGAGAAGGCTGCCAAGGAACTGACCGAAGCTGTCGGCAAACGAGCCGATGATATCGTCGGCGCGGTCCAGAAGGGCGGGAAGGCAACAAAAGCGGCTCGTGCAAAAGGTGTGCGAGAGTTTTGGAAACAAGAACGTGAGCGGCTGCTTCGAGGTGAGAAGGGCAGTCGAGATTGGACACCAGAACAGAAGGCGGATATCCTGAATGGAAAGAGACCCAAGGATGCCGCCGGCAAAACAATTGAAGGACATCATGAACTGGAGGTTAAAACGCACCCGGAGGAGGCCGCAAATCCCGAGAACATTACACCTATGACTGTTAAGGAGCACAGAGGCAAAGGGACAGGAGTTCACTCTAAGAAGCCCGAGGGATCGGGATGTTAGGAGATGGAGATGTGTTTGAGTTCTTCATCGAAGAACTGAAGAAGTATGATGTTGGCGTAAATCGTCTTTATCCGCCTGCTTCAGAGGAATCAATCAAGTGCGCCGAGGAGATGTTGGGGTTTCGACTGCCTGAAGATTACAGAGTTTTCCTACGAAGATGGAATGGTGGGCTGCTGTTCGCAAAGGAATTCGGCGATTTGGTTCTGTGGAGTGTAGAGGATGAACGTTTGGAAGGTGTGCGTGAATACAACTGGGACCTTGTGCGAGACAATAAGTTCCTTATCAACGAGCAGAAGCACCCAGAACACCTTCTTGTCATGGCGATTTACTCGGACGGTAGCCTTGCGTGCTTAGACTTGCGGAACGCTGGCCATGTGGTCCTATGGAACAGAGATGAGAGACAGGTCGAGCTAGAATGGGACACACTAGAAGCATGGCTCAATTCCGAAATGGAACAAGGTGCAGAGCTTTATGATTATCACGGTGATGAAATCGAGACCGGATCAAGCTCTAGCGACATAAGGTCTGAGGACATCAAGCCCAGGTTGTTCAGTGACCCCCATGGGGATTGACGAATACGTTGCGGCAGTCGACGTATTTGCTCTCGCTTCCGTAACCGTGAGCGTTGCCAACGCTCTTATGCTCTTTGACAATTAATCTGCCTCGGCTCGGGCCAGCCGGCTGACCAGCCTGGACATGCTGGGCAACTGGCACTCGACGGACACGACCGTCGGCGGCGTAGACGCGGTGACCGACACCCGCACAGTGAACGCAGCCAACGAATACCTGACTCAACAGATCGGCTCCGCCCAGCAGATCAGCCTGCTCAGCGACGACAACGGCAACCTGACCGACGATGGGACCCAGCTTTACGAGTACGACGCCGAGAATCGCTTGATCCGGGTAACGCGCAAGGGCGATGGTGTCGTCTTGCAAGAATACGCCTACGACGCCCTGGGGCGCCGGGTGGTTACGGCTGACATAGTGGAGCCGTCGTCCCCGCCGGTTGTGACCACCCACGTCTACGCCGGCACAGCGGCCTGCATCGCCGAGTACGACAGCACGCAATCAGAGGGCCAAACCGAAAAGCGTTGGTTCGTCCACGGCCCGAGCTTCCCCGATCCGCTGGTGATGGTGGACCTGACCGGCCTGGGCGACGAACCAGCCGGGGCCACAGAATACCTGCACTACCTCAAGGACCTGCTGGGGAGCGTGACCGCCCTGGCCAATAGCAACGGCGAGGTGGTCGAGCGTTACACGTACAACCCGTACGGCACGACGCACATCACCGATGCGAACAGCAGTCCGCTGTCAGCGTCAGCCTTCGGCAACCCATTCCTGTGGACCAGCCAGCGGTATGACGCTACGGTGGGCCTGTACCACTTCAAGTACAGCAGCTACTCACCCGAGTTAGGCCGCTGGCTGCAACGTGACCCGCTGGGGCACGTGGATGGGGCGAGCCTGTACGAGTATGTTGCCGGCAATCCGGTGGGTTGAACCGATCCGTTGGCCGAGCCGATTCCGCCCTTCGCGGCAGGTCGACGGCTCACCAGGAGGTTCGCCCTCCCAAGGGCGTTGCCACCAGTTACATTGCGCGATGAGTGAAACTGTTCCCTGTTGCCTTCTGCCTCTTCTCAGCCGGTGCGGTGGGTTCCACCTCACTCCGCAGGTTCCACCCACCCTACGTCTGGCACCTTGTCGCTTGACAATCGTTGTGGTATTATGCCGACGGGTATCTTGATGAGATTGTCATGGTCAAGGGCAAGGAGGTTGCAGATGGCTGGTCCAGGCGGAAGCGCGATTTGGTTAGGGGTGTTGATTGTTCTGGCGGGGGCGACGGGGGGGCAGGCTCAAGCTCCGCTCAATCCGCCGCACTTGAGCGAACCGCCGCCGCAAAACCTCGAACAAATCGACTATTCGCAAACCCTGGTCCGCCGGCTGGCGGGTAATCCAGACACGCTCAACCCCTTGCTGATGCAATCTGCCCCGGAAAGTGCTTTGTTGGAACTGCTCTACGACACCCCGTTTGTGTTCGGCAAGCGGATGGACTGGGGCACCAACAAGGTCATGGTCCGAGACTACCGCGAGTCCGACGACCACCTGACCGCCACTCTATTGCTCAAGGAAGGGCTGAAGTGGCATGATGGGCATCCGTTCACCGCCGCCGATATCGTTTTTTCCTTTGAGCAGCTCCGCGATCCACAGGTTCCGGCGTGCGGAAACAAGCTCGGTTTGGATACGATTGTCTCCTGTGAGGCGATAGGGGATTACGAAGTTCGTTTTGTGCACCGTCAGCCGTCGCCGATCTCGCGGATCAACATCAGTTTTCCAATCGTAGCCAGGCATGTGTTTGCTCCCGTAAAAGCAGCGGACCCCACCTTGCCGCAAAGCGATGCCGCCAGGCAAGCCAATCGTCATCCGCTGGGCAATGGCCCTTACCGTTTCGTGGAATGGGACGACGACGAGCTGATTGTGCTGGAACGTTGGGAGGGCTACCCGGGGCCTAAACCATTCTTCAAGCGAATCGAGTTTCGTATTATTCGGGACCAGAAGATCGCTCTGTCGGCATTGCTCAAGGGCGAAATCCACGAGACGAAATTGACTCCCGGGCAGTTTACGGCGCAGCTCCATCGCCCCGAGTTTGCCAGGGTCGCCGTCACAGCCAAAGCCGACCGGTGGTCCACCACCTACATCGGCTGGAACATGGACGGCAGCAACCCGTTTTTCAACGATGTGCGGGTGCGGCAGGCCATGTCACACGCCCTGGACGCGGACCAGATTCTCAAGAGCATTTATTATGGTCTGCACTCGCGCTCGGTGGGCATTTATCCGCCTGGCTCGTGGATGTTCAACCCGGCGGTCGAGCCGTTGCGTTATTCTCTGGCCAAGGCCGGCGACTTGCTCGACCAGGCTAAATGGAGGATCGATCCGCAGACCGGATGGCGGGTTCGCGATGGGGTGAGCTTCGAGTTCGAGTTGCTCTGCCCGAGCCGGTCGTCCATCGGGCAGCAGATGATGACCTTTTATCAACAGGCGCTACGCTCGATTGGGGTGAACATGAAGCTGCGTATGGTGGAGTACTCGACTTTGCTGGACCGCCGCCAGCGGCACGAGTTTCAGAGCTACTATGGAGCCTGGGTCACCAGCCTCGACCCCGACCAGGATCGGGGCATGTTTCACTCCCATGCCATCGAAGGCGGTGCCAATTACGTGAGCTACCGTAACAAGCAGGTCGATGCCCTGTTCGACAAGGCCCGGCGCACGCTTGATTTCGCCGAACGGCAACACTGTTACCGCGAGATTCACCGCATCGTGTACGAAGATCAGCCGTTCACCTTCGTTGGCGCCTCGCCGACGTTGTGGGCTTTCAACAAGCACCTCCACGGAGTGCAGTTCAGCCCGCGGGGGGTGTCCCACTGGCACCCGGGCCCGCGAAACTGGTGGGTGAAACAGGGAGACGCTCTGCCGTAGGTAGGGCGGGTTTCACCCGCCTTCTTCATGCCGACGGCGGTTCACAGAGCTTCCAACCCTCGCACGAAGGCCTGGATGGTCCACTCGGGTGTGGATGCCCCGGCGGTGACCCCCGCGACTTTCGCCTCCGCCACCATCGCGGGGTCGAAGTCCTCCCATTTCTCCAGGTGATACGTATGTGCACCCTCCGCCTGGCATAACCGGGTCAACTCTTGCGTGTTGGCTGAGTGCAGCCCGCCCAGCACGAACATGACGTCCACCTCGCTGCACAGGGCAACCGCCGCCGCCTGGCGCTGGGTGACTTCCATGCACAGAGTATTGTGAATTTTGATCTCCTTGAAGGGGCGTCTGACGATTTCCGCCACGATTTCCGCCAGGTGAGCCGGGGAATGCGTGGTCTGAGCCACGATGCCCAGACGTGTCTTGCGAGGCAGAGCAACAGCCACTTCTTCCAAGCTGTCGATCACCACCACATTGGGGGCATAACCGATGACCCCGCGGACCTCGGGGTGGTTGCGGTCACCGATCATGACCACCTGGTAGCCTTCTTCGTGAAGCTTCCGAACCATATTCTGGGCCTTTTTCACCAGCACACAGGTGGCGTCAACAATGTTGAGATTTCGCCGGCGGGCCCGTGCGATCGTCTCGGGAGTGGCTCCATGCGATCGGATCAGAACATTGGAGCCTTTCGGGATGGTTTCCAGGTCGCCGGATTGGTCCAGACCCTTTTGCTCCAGATGTTCGACCACACTCTTGTTGTGGATCACCGGCCCCAAAGCCACCACCTTATTTCGGCCATACTTCTCAATCGCCCGCTCAGCTATTTCGATGGCATACTCGACGCCGAAACAGAAGCCGCGTTTGTCAGCCAGTTTTACCTTCATCCGCAGATCGCTCACATCAGGGTAACGTAAAGAATCAATGGAGAATGGAGAATGGGGGCTTGGCAGTTCGCGCTAGGCCC
>JAGLWJ010000574.1 GCA_023133475.1 Phycisphaerae bacterium
AGAACGCAGTTTTTGTGAAACCTTGGTTGAAAACGACGAGCGGTGCCTTGAACAACCGTTCATCAGGTGCACGGCGCAGCTCTGTAATGCCCGGGTCCACCGTTTTGGCTTGCTCGGGGGCAAGCAACAGATCAAAGCTCTGCTTTGCGTCCAGGAAAAGATGGTCATCGCTCCAAAACGGCTTCTTGGGCTCCTTGAGCTTCTCTTGTGCACCCCTTGGCTGGAAGCCCTGCCCTTTGATCCAACGCTTATTCTCGTTGGGTTCGCCCGCGAGGTTGCTGAGCGGCGGCAACTCGAGCAGGCGTGACAGGAACTCCCGATCGCGCGGGGACGCCCAGTTGTAGCTGAGCCAGCATGTTGCGGCTTCATCTCGGCTCGCACTTCTCAGGACTTCCGCCAGGGCGACGGACTTACGGTCGTCCGGCTCGACTGCCAGCACGTTGTCGTTCAGCGTTGCGTGGCTTGCCTTGGGGGTAAGGTATTCCACGCGGTGATTGTCTCTCGGCGGTTCGGCCGCAAAGCGCAATGCGACTGTCGGGTGGATTGACCCTGGAAAAAGAAAGAAACGGAGGTCCGACAGATGTGCAACTTTCTCGACCCGGTACTGTTTGAACCATCTTGCTTGGAACGCGTTCGTCTGGTCCCCAATCAGGACGCCGGCGGGTAACAATAGGCAGGCATGTCCTGATGGCGTCAGGTACGGAGCAGCCTCCCACATGAACGCACAGGCGACCTGCCGAGCGGGAACGGGATACTCAGCCGAGGGATGCCGTCCTTCCCATTGGCACATGGACATGTCAAGCGTTGCGTTCTCCCTCAGTTTTTCCCGCGATACCCATGGTGGGTTTCCCAAGATTAAGTCAAAGCGGCGCGATTCGAGGACAGGGGGGGACGACAAGAAGTCGGCACAAATGACCGTCCGCGGCCCATTCTCGCTCACGCCCTGATCGCCGTTCAATAGCAGGTCTGGCAGCCGTTCTGGGAGTCTACGGATTTCCGGTGGTTGAAGGAAATCGAGCATCGCCATGTACAGGCTAAAGCACGTTGCCTGGCACGCGATCAAGCTGGAATCGACGCCACAGATTTGCTCTCGCAGGATCCGCGCCAATGCCTGCGCACGCGTCCCATTCCTCGCGGTGGGATGCTGACGACACCAAGCTTCAGCCATGCGATTGAATGCGGAGACCAGAAACACGCCCGACCCACAAGCGGGATCCAATACCTGCTTGCCGCTCAGATCGGGTTCTTCCTCGGTCGCAAGATCGCACGTGAACTCGACGAGTTTCGGCGGCGTGTAATATGCACCGGTGTGTCGCTGGGCTTTCGGGTCTTCGGCGCGAATAAAGTCTTCGTAGACAGCGCTGATTGTCTCGATAGGGATCACGCTGAAATCATATACATAGAATGGCAACACCGTCTGGCCAGTGGGGAGTTCCGTCCCGGAAACCAGCTCACCCAGCACGCCGATGTCGCTGTCGCGCAGACTCTCCAAGTCGTGCTGCAACTCTGCTTCGACAAACAGGTCACCACGGAAATCCCGCCTGAGGCGCCCAAACAGCTTGCACAATGCCTCGCGCACTGCGCCGGGATCAGACAGCGACAAGACCTGCCGGAAGCTCGGGGCCGCCCCGGCGCCCAGCCAGCCAAAATCCTCCCCTACCAAGGCCTTGCGGGCCTCGAGGTAGCATGTAAACAGTATTCGGCCGAGTATGCGGTGAATGCTGGCGAGTTCCGGGCGTTTGGTCCCGGATGACATCAGTTCTCGTGCGTCACGGAGGTTCCGCACGAGACGCTGATCGACAGCCTGTGTGGGATCGAAGTGACTTGCGTATCGCCCGTAGACGGTGCCGGCTTCGACGGAGCGCAGGAAGTCCCTCAGCTCCAATAGTCGCGCCGCTCCCTGAAACGTCTCTACCAAACGCTCGTTGTCGTCAACGTCGTTATCGTCCAGAGCCGGCGTGCGGAGGCCGGTGTAGACGTGGATATCGCTCGGTGAGAGACGAACAAGTAGCGGCGCAATGCCTTGACTCCAAAAACTCTGCTGTTGGCGCGCCGTAATTCGGGCGTTGTCGGCGCACTCCTGGAGGAAGACAGTCGGCCGGCGGCGGACTGCCAGCACGGCGATCAGCCCGTCGAAACTCTCCCATGTGCGGCGCAAGACGTGCGTGTAGCCACTTGGAGGAGCTTTGGCGACGTCGTTATCGGAGCGGAACAACTCCGGTGGGCGACGATTGGCTAGGCCAAGCTTATCCAGGAGTGTGCCATGCTGTTGTCCTGCCATCACCACCTCGTTACCCCAACGGGTCTCATGTTAACATTTTGATCGGGACATGGAAAGGCCGCGACGGTGGCCCCGCCCACAAACGGCGGGACCCACATGCTCCGATCACGGTAAGCCTATATCAGGCAACCAGTAATGCCGGGTGCCGGATGCCAGGTGCCATGCCCACGCTTGCGTGGG
>JAGLWJ010000575.1 GCA_023133475.1 Phycisphaerae bacterium
GTGGACCATGCCACCCGCCACCCGCCACCCGCCGCCAGTAACGCTTCGGCAACCCGGCCGGGCAGTCTCGCGGCCTGCGCCACAAAAAGTTCTAACCGTGTCCAGTTGCTTCGATATTGACAAAAAGCCTTCCGATATGTACAATTGTACGCATGAAGTACGTGGCGGACACGAATACATTTCTGGCGGTGGCGCTGAATGAACCAGAGAAAACCTGGCTCATCCAGGTGACCGAGGGGCATGATCTGGCGGCTCCGGCGGTCTTGCCGTACGAAATTGGAAACGCTCTGTCGGCGCTGGCCAAGAGAAAAGTCGTACTGGCCAGGCAGCTACCGGACATATGGGATGCGGTCGCCGGTGTTTCCGTCGAACTGGTGGATATCGACGTCCGAGCGGCTCTTGTCCTGGCTGGACGCTTAGGCATTTATGCCTATGACGCCTACTTCTTACAATGTGCCCTTGAAACACGATGCTCGCTGCTAACGCTTGACCGGGGCATGAAGCAGGCTGCGAAGCAATTGGAAATCGGAGTTGTGGAGCAAACATGAAAGTCTATACATACTCACAAGCACGGCAGAATCTCTCGCAAGTCCTGAATCGCGCCAAGACCGAAGACGTCGTGATCCGCAGACGTTGCGGGGAGGTGTTCGCTATAGTGCCTCAACACCGATCCGGATCGCCTTTTGATGTTGTCGGCGTCAAGACCAAAGCGACAACATCAGACATTCTGTCGGCGGTCCGAGAGGTCCGGTCAAGACAGACCCGGTAACGATATGTAGCCTTGGTGAATGTAGGAACGCCGCCACGAACGGCCAAACGGCTTCGGACGGTTCGAACACCCACCCTACAACTAAGCACCCGCGTGTGCACACAATGGCGATGTCTCCTGCCTTTCCATTTTCTCCATTCTCCATTCTCCATTCTCTGCGTGCGTTTGCCGGCCCATCTGCGACTGATTATACTTTGCTTGAATGGCACAAATGTCCCGGACGAGTGGCCCTAAAGAGTTTGGTGTCGTCCATGAGCAAGATTCGTGTACTTCCCGATCTGCTGATCAACCAGATCGCCGCCGGTGAGGTGGTCGAACGCCCGGCGAGCGTGGTCAAGGAACTGGTGGAAAACTCCATCGACGCCGGTGCCGGCCGGGTGGCTATCACCATCGAGGACGGCGGAAAACAACTCATCCGCATCGCCGACGACGGTGAGGGCATGACCGCCGAAGACCTGCACCTGGCAATCACCCCCCATGCCACCAGCAAGCTGTCCTGCGAAGCAGACCTCTATTCCGTGGTCAGCATGGGCTTTCGCGGTGAAGCCCTTGCCAGCATCGGCGCGGTGTCCAACTTGCGCATCACCTCCCGCAAACGCGGCACCATCGAAGGGCACCAGATTACCGTATCCGGGGAAGAGGTCCGGACTTCAGGGGCGGCAGGCTGCCCCGAGGGCACCACCGTCGAGGTGCGAGACCTCTTCTTCAACGTGCCGGCCCGCCGAAAGTTCCTCCGCACCCGGTCCACCGAAACCGGGCACGTCAACGAACAGTTCGCCCGCCTGGCGCTGGGGTTCCCGGACGTCGGGCTTGAACTGATCAACAACGTTCGGGCGGTCCACAACTTTCCTGCCGGGCAGAGCATCCGCGAGCGCATCGGAAGCCTTTACGGAGCGGAACTCGCCGGCGAACTGATCCTCATCGAGCGTCAGGAGCGGGACCTGGTCATCGAGGGATACGCCGCCCCGCCGATCCGCTCACGTTCGACCACGTCATGGCAATACATCTTCGTCAACGGGCGATATGTCCGCGACCGCTTCGTCCAGCATGCCGTCCGCGAAGCGTACCGAGGCCTGATGGAGCATGATCGTCAGCCGGTCTACTTCCTGTTCCTCACCGTCGCCCCCGAAAACGTAGACGTCAACGTACATCCGACCAAGATCGAAGTGCGCTGGCGCGAATCCAGCCTGATCCATTCGCAGGTGCTGGCAGCCTTTCGGGACACTTTTCTGCAAACCGACCTCACCCCGACACTCCAGCCTCAACAAACAGACACGCATAAAGACCCAATCGCCGTCCGCCACCAGATGGCTGACCTGCTGCGCTCGGCTGAACCTGTTGTGGGGGATTCCGCCCCGGCGGCGTTTGCCGATGCCGGCCCTCCGCGAGAGGCGGCGGGGGACGGAGGCGGCGCTCCGGGTAGCGGCGGCACTGCTCGATATGCCGCGCCCGGCGGATCGACGCCTGCCGATGGCACGGAACTGTGGCGTTCGGTGTACGCAGATACTGCGCATCCTCCCCAGGACAGTGCACCTTCCGGCAGCCCGCAGACCTGCGGCACCACACGCCCATCCCGGGCGATTCAATTGCACAACACATACCTGGTGGTCGAGGCGGACGATGGCATGCTCATTATCGATCAGCACGCCCTGCACGAGCGCGTGCTATACAACCAGTTCTGCCGGCGCATCACCTCCGGCCCTCTGGAAAGCCAGCGCCTGCTGCTACCCGAGACGCTGGCAGTCACCCCCAAGCAGATAGCTCTTTTGCAGGGGAATGGGGAGCTGCTCCATCAGCTCGGCATCGAGGTGACGCCGTTCGGGCACGACACGGTGGCGATACAGTCCTTTCCGGTGTTGCTCAAGGATGCCGACGTGAGGCCTTTCATGCGTGATCTGCTGGACAAGCTCCAGGACCAGGAGGAGCACGGCAAGGTGGCCCACACTGAAACGGTGATCCATGCGTTGTTGGACATGATGGCCTGCAAGGCAGCGGTCAAAGCCGGCGACCCGCTCACATCGGAGGAGATCGACGCCCTGGTCGCCCAGAGATATTTGGTCGAGAAATCCAGCAACTGCCCCCACGGCCGCCCCACCACCCTCAAGCTCACCATCAAGGACCTGGAGAAGCAATTCAAGAGGGTGTGAGCCAAGACGTAGGGCGGGTTTCACCCGCCGGGCTGGGTGGCCCATGGCTTTAGCCGTGGGGGACGCGAATCCAAACGCCCAAGCCGCTACGGGGTCCGATGATGCTTGGAGGAATCATTCGTGTCCCCCACCGCTAAAGCGATGGGCCACCCCCCAATCAGTACCGCGACCGTAAGGGAGCGGCATTACTTGGATTAGTCGCTCCCTTACGGTCGCGGTACTGATCGGATTAG
>JAGLWJ010000576.1 GCA_023133475.1 Phycisphaerae bacterium
GATCGCCGCCGTTTTTCAGCTTTGCCGCGATGCGGGTGAGGGCGTCGACTACGGCGAAGATGGTCAGCCCGCCTTGTTGCCGGGCAACCTCGACGGCCTCCTTGGCCAGCTTGCGGGTGATCCCGCGTTTGTTGAGCACGTCCATCACCTCGTCGGTGTCCTCGCCGAGCTTCGTCTCTATGGCCTTGCGGATGACCCGCACGAACCCGTCGCGGCGCTGATCGCGTTTCTCGACCAGGCCCTCGACCAACCGGCGGATCTCGCGTAGCGAATCGTGGACGTTGGCCGTGTGCTTACGGCTGAACTCCACGACTTCGACCGCATCCCAGACGATGTGATTCTGGCATACCGCCTGGAACCAGAACGTCTGCACGCCAACCGACCGCTTGCCGACCTCGGAGTTCCACAGGAAGAACCCCGGAGCGAAGGCCTCGCCTTCGATTTCAGCCCAGCCGGTCGGGTCGATCAGGAAGCAGAACATGTCCTGCTCGCCGCAATACAGCCCGGTCCCGCCATCGCTTGCGCTCTCGCCGTTGTCGTCGGCGTGCAGCTTGTCAACGTCATCCAAAACCACCGGCTGATCACGGTGCTCCCAGAGATCGCGGTACAGACCATACGGCTGCATGTGTCCCTCGACGTACAGCACGTCCGACCCCACGGGCTCCCCGTTAGTCCCATCGGACGACGAGCAACCGAGCGCGCGTCTGACGCTCTCGCTTTTACCGATACCGTGCCGCCCCAATAGTAGCAGGAGACCGAACTCGCCCACGGCGAACTTCTCCAGGTACAGGTCCAGCTGCGCGTACGTTGTGAGGGATATGATCTTCCGGGGCAGCATGGCTTTTCGTTGTCCTACGGGCATGGGCGGGCTCGCGGAGGACACATGGCGAAACGTGAGACTTTGGGACTGCTCTTCATAAATACTTGGGGGTCATCCAGTTACGTCTCTCGATCGAGTCTCACAAGTGACGTCTCAACGTGCGACTGGTTGGAACTGGACTGGTCACCGAACGCGCGCAGACCTCATCCGGATTCAACCCGGCAGCCAGCAGTGCGCTCCGCCAGCTGCCATACAGCCTTTTTGCCACTCGGTACAAGGGGCCGTCATCCGCGTCCACCGCCGCCGCGTTCATCCGCTTGTTTTCGCGCATGCGGGCTGCAATCGCCTGGAGTATCTCCCCCTCCGACCAGCGCGTGCCGGGGTTTCGTCGGCGTCGAACCCGGGCGCGGGCGACTGTTTCACCGTGATGAGTTCTAGAGCCATCCGCGGACCCCGATCCAACACCACATTGTCGGCGTGAGGCCTGTTCTGGATCGATTCCCGCTGTTGCCAACGCCGCCCGCCATGAACCGAACACCCGCGCACCAGCTTGCGCTTTCGCCCCTTCCGTGTCGCACGCAAGGGCGGTGGCGTCTTCAGTATCAGGCTCTGGGCGAAGGCTACGCTGTAGTCCTTGTAGCCCTTCATCGCCGTGAGAATCTCCTTTTGCCGGGCCGGCTTGACGTGCGTCAGCTCCAAGGCGCAGATGCGCGCAATCGCGCCTCGGTCGAAGGCCGCTACGAGTTCGGAGACCCGCGCACGGGCCAGCTATCTCCAGACGCCCTGGGTAGCGTGAACGTCCCGCCCGCGAATCAGCGACGGAGGGTTCGGGGTTCAGGATTTGGCGTGTGCCACTGCTTTTAAGCAGTGCACTTCGCGGACCTTACGCGGTCGCACTGCTCAAGGGCAGTGCCACCCTCCGCATAGTCGAAATACAGGGCAACCAAGTCAGTTGGGGCTCTACGGTAGGCACTCACATTTGAACTGGGATGCCTGACCGGCTTTGACCAATGTAATATACTCCGTAGCCAACTCGGACGCCTTCTTCGCCAAACCGTGCAGATGTGCTTCATCGTTGGAGAACTGCAGCTTAAACCGATGGCTAGGAGGAATACAGTAACGATTCCTGTCACAGAGGGTTTCAATCTCGGCATTATGTTCGTCAGTCTCATTAGCTCCAAGCAGTTTGGTTCGAATGAAGGCATGGCGCCAGGGACGGGGAGGATCGACTTCGTTATTCTGCGTGGTTTTCCAGCGACGGATCATATTCTCGTAGATGAACTCGAGGCCGCAGTACTTAGGCCGACTCCATTGGCTTGGCAGCTCGAAATTCCAATGTAGATCCAGAACAACCAGAAAGAACTGTTGCTTCTTATCCCAGTGCTCAAGCACCTTCTCAAGGGCAACTCGGGGGTCCGAATCCGTGCAATCGGGAAAGTCCCAATCGACCGAGAAGCCCGGAGGTGATTCACTGCGGATCGCTTCCTTGATCCTGTCCGCATAGACCGCCTTGTCATCGACAACGAAGACACAAAGCGGAAACGCCGTTGGCTGCTTACCGTTGGTCATGTTTTCCCCTTTCGGATGAAGATGGTCCAGCAGGTTCCATTATTATCGCTCTCAAGCCGCGGGTCTTTTCCGTTACCCAGTGCGCAGCTAAGCCAATAGATTGCGCCGATGCCTTCCTTGATGACCTGTCCCAAGTCCAGCGACTCATGCCAACATGTATTCTCGCGGTCTCCTACCTCACCAGGGTCACGGAACCGCAACGCCCAATACTCATCTTCGTCCACAAGTGAGACTGTAAGTCTTGGCACCAAAGGCCCCTCATTGTTGCGCTCGATTGCCCCCCCATACTTGATGGAATTCGTGAAGATATTGAAAACCACGAGAAACAAGTACGTCTTGTGCGTTTGTAGTCTCTGCTTGGGCAGCGAGGCATCAGCGAGTGCCAGTGTCGGCCAGCGGTTCGTCTCCAGGCAGGCACAATCCCACGCTTCCTGGAGCAGAATCGCCAAGTCGAATGTGTAGACATATTCCTCCGCAGCTGCCCGGGCGTTCGCGACCTCGGCAATGAGATCTTCGATACTCTCGATTCGCTCAAGGTCCATGTAAAGACCTCGGTGCTCAATCGCAGTTCGCGCGGCGGCACGAAGCTTGTGCCCATCCAGAGCGATGCCACGCTCAAAGTGATCGGTGACGTGTCCGGCCAGAACATCGAGGCTGTGGTGTGCGGCGCTGTGGGCAAGATCAGTCGAGAGGGTGCGACTGCGGATTTGCCTGGAACTCCATGAGAGAGGGACAGGTGAGCAGTGGCTGGCGGTCGTTCGCAGCAACGCAATGCAGTGCCCCAGTCGCCAGAAGTTGGCACCGTCCTCGAAGTATCCCGTTGCAGGCGTAGGCGGACCATAGACGCGCGCGGGATGGAAGTATGCAAACCATACCACACCCGAGGCCCGTTGCGGCATCGCCTCGCGCTCATTGTCGGGTTCCAGTCGAAGCCCGATGAGCAGCCTGCACTTCGTGGGCCAACGATCGCTAATGCGATCCGACGGAAGATCTTGCTTGATGGGTTCGAAACGCACGTTTTGGGTGTCCGGGTCCAGCGTCGAATCGTCACGGGCGAAAACCCTGGTCGCATTGGCGATGCGACCAGGGTTCTCCGTATCTACCGTTAGTACAACTCCGGCGAACTTGGCCCCATCCGCACTGCAATCACTCGTGTTTGCGACGTATTCAGACCAATCAGTCCCATTGGGATGGTCGGTCAGAACTTTCGAGTCCGAAGATGCAATTCTTCTCGAACTGTGCATTCTATACGGGTTCGGTCGGATGAAATCCACAGAGTCACAGAGAACGTGGTCCCTGACTGTCCTCGCGAAATCGTTGAGATGTTTGCCAACGTCCCATCGCATTTGTCTGGAGTGAATCAAATCAGCAGTACGTTGAACATTGTCGAGGAGGGCGCGGTTGTGCATTCTAGTGATTGCCATACCGGCGATGGCGGACAGCGCGGTAAGCATGTTGACGTAACCATAGTTCATGGAAAAAGGCCGAGCGCTTTCAATGTTCACACAGCCCAGCACTTGACGTCCAACGACGATGGGAAGGCACAATTCAGAGCCTCCGTATTGCCAGCTCTTGGTCATCGGCACAAAGATATCACCGTAGTGCCACTGGGACCTCTTCTGGAGTTTACGATAGACCCGTGTCAAGGTACCGGGAAGCTTCTTCCGCACAATAGACCAGTCGGGGTTTCTGGTGTTTAGCACAAGCCGCCCTGGGGGCCAGGAACCGTGTCCCGCCTTTCCCTGTGATTCAAGGGTGAGCGGTCCCAGTGAACCCTTATCCGCTTTCTCGGTAAGCAGCTTCGACTCTTCGGGAGTCAGAAAAACGGAAGGCCGGTCGGGTGGGTCAACCTGACTGAGAAGATGTGCCCTTCCCACCAGGGACGTGCAGAGTGTGATGCTCAACTCGTCCGGTGTCGTGCCGTCGCACACACGATCGTGGGTGGAGGCACTGCTGCGTGGCCATCTAGCCTTCTCCCTCAAGCGCAGGTCCTTCTCGCTTGACTCAAACAGATGCAGCGTAGCAAGCCAATCACTGTCACTTTGGGCGAAGCTCTCCAATAGGACTTCGAGAAGGCGTTGGTACACGGTCTGAGCTGGAGGTGCTGCTCCATACAGCAGATGGTTGTGCATAATGGTAATCAGCTGGGATTGGCATCGGACCGAGCGGTGCAACCAGTCTTCCCAGGCAGGCATCGCGGACCGTTTGTGAAACTGCTCATGTGAGAATTCGAGGATCTTCTTCACGAGACCTGGTAGTTCCTTCATGTTCTTGGCGAGATCGCCTTTGGAGGCCCGCCAATCTTTGCGGCGGGTGTTTAGGAACAAGAGTTCCGGATGAGTCGCTCGCTCGTAAATGGGTTTGTCCGGCGCAAATATAGCGACTGTTCCTATCTCCTCCCTGCCGACGAAACTACGAAAGCTGGGGATCTCGAAGACCGCCTCCAGGGGGTCATTGGGGTTAAGCCAAGTGTTCGGCGCATCTTGGAGGAGCAAGCATCTCAGGCTGACGGGTCTGCGTTCCTTGTGCGAGTACAACTGGAGGCCCGGCTTCACCGGCCTGAGACGTTTCAACGTGTTCTGGAAGTAGTCGCATAGAGGCCCAGTGTACATCGTTTCTGGATAGAAGAGGTGCGGGTCGATCTCGTGGGGAATGTAGCACGCTGGCTGCCAATCATCCTGCACATAGAGGGTAAAGCAATCGACACCGAGGTCGAGGAACCGGTCGCCGAAGCGCTTGCGAATCTCGCTGTGTCCGAGCCTCATAGCCAGCGTCTCTTTCTCCCCGTAGGGATGGCTGCAATCATCCGTTACGGTACAGCAGGTGTCAAGGGACGGGAATGGTTGGCATGCAAGTCGCGATTCTTTGAAACGGTGTACCAGACGCCATCGTGAGCCCCGGTGCGCCACAGCCCCCGAGGGCGCTACTATTGCACCGGCATGACAGGTCGCCTACCAGGCCCCGTAAAGCGGGCGTATGACGCCCGTTTTGGTCGAGTGGTCGGCATTCCGGGACGTCCGGCAACCGCCCCCGCGCTTCCGCGGAATGATTGGAACAAGATTGTGCGACGCAGGGAGCAGGTTCTCCCTGCCCAGTACACCGAGAACGTCGAGCTGTCGACCAAGGGGCGCTGAGGCGGAGGATTCCGATGCTTCGCATCCTGCGATCGTCCCCAACCGACGGCGGTGTGGCTGTCGAGTTCCACTTGGACGATCGCGCGAATCTCATCGGCGCAGATCGCAGCCGTCATGAGGGCTGCGGTGAGTTGTTGGGCGAGATCCGCGACTCGTTGGGCCTTCTCATGAATCATGGTGATTTCCATCTGTCGTCGGCCGCAGATGGCGGGACCACCATGCCTGAACTGGCCCGGTGGGTTCAGGTGCATGATGATGTGCGGGGGTCTACTCCGTCGGGCCTCCGATCAGGGCCACAGGTCCGCTGGAGCCGGGTACCGGGTGGCAGTCTGTTCCTCGCTGCTGACTCTTGGGGCCCGGCTGAGCCGATGGCGATAGGCAAGTGGGTGGTCGCGCGTTCCCCCAAACAAGAGGAGCGCCGAACCAAGGCCACTCCCGAACCCCCGCCAAGGGGCCACGATGTAGCACATGGCCGACGCTCCCTTTCGGGAGCGCGGCGCCACTGGCGCCTCACAACAACCCGACCGGGATCGCTGTGACCTTGTCCGTAAGTGGCAACCGTTCGCGGCAAAGGCATACGACGCCACCCTCGGCTCGGCCCGGCTTGAGCCGATCGAGTGCCGAAAACGGCTGTGTCCACTCCCGTCGGGGACTGGCGGACTTTTTGATCTCCACGGGATAGATGGCCTAGTCCTGAACCAGCAGTAGGTCGATCTCCTTGCCGTCCTTGTCGCGGTAGTAGTAGATCGGCGGCTGCTTTCCGCGGTTCCACCAGCTCTTCAGTACCTCGGCAACAACGTACGTCTCCAGGATCGCACCGCTCATCGCCCCGGCTTCGAGCGTCTCCGGCGATGACCACTCGGTAAGATAGGCGCAGAGTCCCGTGTCGAGGAAGTACAGCTTCGGTCTCTTGACTAATCGCTTGGTGACATTCGTGTGATACGGCTGCAACAGCAGCACCTGGAAGCTGGCCTGAAGGATCGAGAGCCAATTCTTGGCCGTATTCACCGCCACATCCACATCGCGGGCGAGGTCCGTCAGGTTCAGCATCTGACCCGTGCGCGCCGCACAGGCCTTCAGGAAGCGAATGAAACTCGCCTCGTTGCCGACTTGCCGCGGGCCGGTGACCAGGATCACCGGGAACTGTTTCGAGGCCGCCTTGCAGCAGTCGCTCATTTCGTGTGCGTAGAACATGGTAATCGTCCAGTATGCAATGCCATTGCACGATAGACGGACTCGACGAAGCTGTCAACCCCGTTTTTCTTGTCGCTGGCGGACGCGCTCCTCTACCTTCGCGCATTCACCGGCCCAACGGATTTGCAGGCGGGGCGTTTGGATGCTAACATGCCCAGAGGGCTGTAGTATTTTCGTGCGCGTCATGCGCATGATGCGCAACATGCGGATTTTGGTTGTCGCTCAGGCGGCAAGGCTTTGTGCGTAAATCACGCAGTGGCAAGTACTTGCGATTTCGGGGTTGTGTGAACTCATAACCTGGAGGTCGCAGGTTCGAGTCCTGCCCCCACATCGACGCCAGGGAGCGCACGGCGGCCGAAAGTCTCGGCCCGTGAGAGACAACCCCGTTTGGGTTATGAGGGGGTTGCGTTTGAACGAGTCTAAGGTACGCGCAAGTTCTGTGCACAAACCGGCGGTTCTGCGCACAAATCGAGCGCATAAACCCCCCTACCAACCCTTTCGGGAATAGGTGTTTCAAGTTTTTTTCAGCCGCATCAAAACAGCTTCAAACGCCCCTCGAACCAACTTCGATTGCTGGGGGCAGGGGCGGGCTCCTCGGGCGGCTCACGCGACCACCGCTCAGGGCTACTGCAACAAGTGCCGCTCGCTTCCGCAACCTGAACACAACGGAGCCAGCGATTCCGCAAGTCGAACCATAAGGTCCGCGAGAAGCGGGGTTTGATGTCTGTTTCGGTGGGTGTGATCTTCGCATAGAGGGGTTTTACCCGCCTTTGTGGCTACATCTGTTGCCGATTTCAAGGTGACGAGTATATTAAAGACGCCCTCGGGGCGATTTTGAAACACCCGTAGGAGGAACTTTCGTTGAGTATATCGAAGAAGCTACAGGAACAGATGCAGAGATCTTCCTGGATCCGAAGGATGTTTGAAGAGGCTGAACGGCTGAAGAAAGAGCGCGGCGAAGACGCGGTGCTGGATTTGTCGCTGGGGAACCCCATCGAGGAACCGCCCGTTGCGTTCCTGGATTCGCTCAAGGCGGCTTCTGTGGAATCGCTACCGGGCACCCACAGATATATGAACAATGCGGGCTACCCGGAAACTCGGGCGAAGGTGGCTGAGCTGGTCTCCAGGGAGCAGGGCGTGCCGCTCACCGAGGCGAATATTCTGATGAGCTGCGGTGCGGCGGGCGGGCTTAACGTCGTTCTTAAATCGTTGCTGGACCCGGGGGACGAGGTAATCATCTTTGCCCCCTTCTTCGCCGAGTACATTTTCTACGCAGACAATCACAACGGCGTAGCCAAAATCGTCGAGTCGGATGAGAACTTCCAACCAGATGCCGATCGACTGGAGGAAGCGGTAACCGAGAAAACCAAGGCGGTTATTATTAATAACCCGAACAATCCAACCGGCGTGGTCTATCCCCCCACAGCCATCCGGCAGTTGGCTGACATTCTGTCTCAAAAAGCCTTGCGGTTCGGGCATCCGATTTATCTCATTTCCGACGAGGTCTATCGTCACATTGTTTACGATGATGTCGCACTGCCCTCGGTGCTGCGTGAATATGCCGACTCGATTATTGTCACTTCCTGCTCGAAGGATTTGGGGCTTGCCGGCGAACGCATTGGCTACATTGCCATATCGCCCAACCTCGAGGGTGCAGGCGAACTCTTCGCCGCGTGCACCACTACCACGCGCACACTCGGTTTCGTGAATGCTCCCGCGATGATGCAGCGGTCGATTCGGGCATGTCTGGATGCCCGGGTTGATTTGGGCCTGTATCGACGCAACCGGGAAGTGCTCTGCGATGCGCTGGTGCAGGCTGGTTTCCGCGTGGTGAAGCCTTCGGGTGCGTTTTACATCTTTCCTCAATCTCCCGAGCCGGATGACGTAGCCTATTGCTCCCTCCTGAGAGAGAAAGGGGTCATTGTGGTTCCCGGTTCGGGCTTCGGTCGCGGCGGCCACATACGCTTGTCATACAGCGTCGAACACCAGACCGCCGTAAAAGCAGCCGCCATACTCGCGGAACTGCGTTGACTATCGGCGGCATGGCATTGCTCGAACAGGGTAGGGCGGGTTCCACCCGCCTTCTTGGCTAAACCGTTACACCGTTCATAATTGCGGCAACGATGTTGCAGAAGGCATCAGGGTCTTCCAGCATCATTATGTGCCCGACCCCCGGTTGTTTCACGTAACAGGACGCCGCCTCGAGCACGAAGCTCGGCACACCCCAGTCAGCGGCAGACTTCTCGCCGGCAACCAGGTGCATGGGCAGACGGGCATTCAACAGCCTGCGGACCGTATCCAGATAGCCCGGGCACAAAGTCTCGGCAAGCAATGCCTTGGACATGGCATAGACAGTGCTAGCCGGCTGGTTGGCAAGAATGTGCCTGGCCCAGGCTATTTGCCGGGGTGTCGGCTCAATGTCGCAACGCCTAAGCCATCCGGCGGGATCATCCTGCATGTCGCGGTAGTTCCGGGCCCATGTGTCGGGAGTTTGATCGGCAATCTTGCGCGACCAGAACGTGTCCTTTTCGGTCAGGTTGCCCTCGACATTGATGATCCCGCACACCCGCTCGAGCCGTTGGTCAGCCGCCAACACAGCCACCGCACCGCCCATGCTGTGCCCCAACAACCAGAGCTTCTCGCCGGGCAGTTCATCGATCCGTCGGGCAACGTGGTCAGCCTGGGCTGACAGGGTCAAACGGTCGGCAGGCACCTCGACATGTCGTCCGTATCCGAGCAGGTCCTCGGTAATCACCGTCACCCGGGTCAGGCGTGCCTGCGGGTCATAAAAATGCTGCGAGCCCACCAGCCCATGGATCATCAGCAATGTGGGTCGGCCCATGCCGCACCTCCGTGGAGGGGTGTTGCCGTGCATACGCGGGGTCTCAGATCGCGCGGAGCCCGAAGGGCATCTCGCGCTAGTGCTCTATCGCCCATGAACTGATGATTGGGTGGCCCATGGCTTTAGCCGTGGGGGACACGAATTGCATCAGGTATTCGCGTCCCCCACCGGTAAAGCGGTGGGCCACCCATGCGTCGGTAATCCATCGAATCAATCGCGCTAGGC
>JAGLWJ010000577.1 GCA_023133475.1 Phycisphaerae bacterium
GGTCGGGAGTTGCGCTACGCTCGAAATCATCGTTGTAAACTTCCGCTAGCGCAAGCCTGCCACCACGAAAACCACGCTATCCCGCATACGGGTTTACTGAATATATACGGCTGGAAACCTACGCTACAAGACGTAGGTTATTATGGGCAATACTGTTGACTTAAGCGGACGGAGTGCTGATCAGTACCGCGAGCGTTAGCGAGCGGCCTCGTCAAGACGGGTGGTGCACTGCGTTGGCCGCTCCCTCACGGTCGCGGTACTGATCAATGCGGCTTTAAGTCAACAGTATTGGCTATTATGGGGACTCGCGGAAGAACCTGCCCGTCTGCCGGTTTTGGTTTGCTCTGAGACAAATTGTTTCTTATTGTTTATCCTGTCAGGGGACGAAATTAGACCGAGGGAAATCTTCCATTGTATGGAAGATAAACTCGCAAGGATGCTATCATGAAACTGGCATGGCAATTCATTCTAAGCGAAAAGGGTGCTACGGCGACGGAATATGCGGTTATGCTCACCCTGATTTTCCTGGCGGTGGTGGGTTCAGTCGGGCTCCTGGGCACTAAGGTGGCAGCCAGTTTCGTCATACCGGGATGGTAGCTCGGTTTAGCCCGGATAATCCGCAAACCATGAAAATGGGGGCAGACGTAGGGTGGGTGGAACCTCGCGAAGCAAGGTGGAACCCACCAACCGAGTTCCGAGTTCCTTTTGCCTCTTGCCTCTTGCCTCTTCTCAGCCTGTGCGGTGGGTTACGCTTCGCTCCGCGAAGCTCCACCCACCCTACAGGGGTTACAGCCGAAGGCCTGGCCGAGTTCTCTGCGACATGAAAAGTCCGGGTTGATAGATTTTTGTGGGGGCAAATAGATGTTGCCCGGTCGGCTTTCCGATGGAAAGGTAGATTACACACGATGTGTATCCGGCTTCGGAATGCGGTTCAATTTGGAGAAGACCCCGGTGGGCAGTTCACCGCGAATCCTGGTTGCCGACGACCAACCCGCTGATGTGCGGGAACTCGTCACACTCCTCAAGGAACGTGGGCACGAAGTGCTCGAAACCGATAACGGCGATGCAGCTATTCAAATAGCCCAGACCCGGCTACCGGACCTGATGGTGTTGGCAGCGGGACTGATGGGTTTCGAAGGTGTGGAGGTGTCTCGCCAACTCCAATCGCAGGAAGCCACCGCGGCGATTCCTCTGCTGTGTATGGTTGCTCAGGCGGAATCCACCGCGGTACCCGACCCGTTTGACGCAACCGCTTACAGTTTCCTCCGCAAACCGCTGAGAGCCGCGGAGGTTGTGGACCGGATAACAATGCTCCTGCGTTTGCGGCAAACCGAGGAAAAACATGCCCGCACCCATGCCCGGTTAAAGAAACTGGGCGGCCAACTCGTTGAGGTCAAGTCGGAACTCGCTCGCCTGAACCGTTCCGACCCTTCCACTCACCTGCTCAACTGGAAAGCGTGGGCAGACGCTGCCAAAAACGAGCACGAACGCTCAATCCGCTATGACAGACTCTACAGCATCCTGATGGTGGATGTGGACTATTTCAAGCGTTTCAATGATGCTCGCGGGCACGACGCCGGCGACGCCTGCCTAATACAGGTGACTCAGTGCCTGACCCGTGTTTGCCGCGGCATCGATCTGGTGGGGCGATCTGGTGGTGGCGAGTTTCTCATTCTCGCGCCCGAGACAAAAATCAAATCCGTCTGTAAGTTTGGCGAACGCATTCGCGAGGCAATTCGAGATTTGCAAATCCCGCATCCCGAGAGCGGTGTCGCCAGGCAGATAACCGCCAGCATCGGCATCGCCGCCCGAGAGTTCGGGTCCTGGGAAGATACTTTCAAACGTGCCGCCGAGGCACTACTGGTGGCCAAGAAGACCGGCCGGGATAGAATCTACGTCGACCATTACACGTTGCTTGTGAATGACGACCACAAAGATGAGGCACACGCCAACAACCTCGGGGCCGATGAGTCGAAAACAGTCTCCAGGGCACATGGCAATGATCCCTTGATCCTGGTGGGGAGTGTGGACCTGGATGATCGCACGCGGTGCAAGGAAATCCTCCTACAGCACGGCTGTCAGGTCGAAGAGGTGGAGGGCGGATGTGACACTCTTGAAACGGTCAAGCAGGACAGCGTGGACGTGGTTATTCTGGGCGACCGGTTGGCGAACATGGATGGGCTGGAATGCATCCAGAAGCTCAAAGCAGACCCGTACACTCGCGATATCCCGGTTATCATGGTCAGCTCGGAAGCGGCTGAAGACGCCATTGCCGCCGCGTTGGACGCGGGGGTTGATGAGTGGTTGGCCAAACCGATTCGCGGTGCGGAGCTGATGTTGCATGTGCAATCGATGCTCCGGCTTCACCGGCGGCACCAGGATTTGCTCGAGAGCTATGAGACCCGCGGTGAACAAGCTCGGGTGCTCAGTGTGTTGCTGGATTTCGGGCGGGTCATCGCCACCGCCGAGAGTCTCGACGAGGTGCTCACCAGCACCATAATGGTGACCGCGGATGTCTGTGCCAGCCGGCGTATCTCCGTGATGTTGCGTGACGGCAACAACGAGGTTCTGGTCATTGCCAAATCCAAAGGGATCGAACCAGATGTGGCGGCCTCTGTGCATGTTCCAGTGGGGGAAACCATCGTTGGGCAAGTGTTTGAGAGTCACCAGGCGACGATGGTCAATAGCGAGCAGGACGCCTCGTTTGATGAGACATTGTTGGATTCGCCGCTCTTTGGCGGGGTGCCGTTGGTATCCGCCCCGCTGGGCGCCTCCAGCCAGATCATCGGGGTGCTCAACATCGCCGATCGATTCGGCAAGCGTTTGTTCAAATCGCAGGATTTGAGGTACATCGACTTGATCGCCAACATTGCCGGTTCGGCGATTCACGGTCTGCTAAGCCGCCAATCCCGCGATCAGGCTCGCGATTCTATCGTGGTTGCTCTGGCCAAGCTCGCCGAGCACCGCGACAACGATACCGGCAGGCATGTGGATCGCGTAACCCACTACTGCCTGATCCTTGCCCAAGACCTGCGTAAGAAGGGCAAATTCGCCGACCAGATCGACGATGCGTTTCTGGAAAACCTCGAACGGTCAGGCCCGCTTCACGACATTGGCAAGGTTGCCATTCCCGATCATATTCTCCACAAGCCCGGGCGGTTCACTCCGGAAGAGATGGAGATCATGAAACCGCACACGGTGATCGGGGCAGAGACCATCCGCTCGGTAATCCGCCGGGTCCCCGGAGTGCAGTTTCTGGAGATGGCAGAGCAGATCGCCCACTATCACCATGAATGGTGGGATGGAGCCGGCTATCCATGCGGATTGGTTGGCGAGCAGATTCCTCTGGCGGCCCGCATTCTGGCGTTGGCTGACGTCTACGATGCCCTGACCACCAAGCGTGTTTACAAGGAGGCTTTTAGCCACGACCGGGCTGTGACCATTATCGTCGAATCGTCGGGGACCCAATTTGATCCGGGCATTATGGAAGTCTTTCTCGAGCGTGAACATCTGTTTTCGATGTTGGCCAACGAACTGGCTGACGCCCCTGACAGTTCCCCGCCCCCTCTCGCCCTGCCGGAGCCGACACTCCAAGGCGCCCTCCCCAAGTAGGGCGGGTTCCACCCGCCGCACCACGGCAAGAAGGCGGGTGGAACCCGCCCTACAACCGGCAGAATGGAAAATGGAAAATGCTGACTTGGCGACGTTTTCAGTT
>JAGLWJ010000578.1 GCA_023133475.1 Phycisphaerae bacterium
ACCCACCATTCAGTTCCGAGTTCCTCTTGCCTCTTGCCTCTTCTCAGCCGGCACGGTGGGTTTCGCTTCGCTCCGCGAAGCTCCACCCACCCTACACTGTTTTACGGGTCAGTCTTCCTCGGGTAGGGCTCGGCCGTTGTCTCGCCGAAGGGGGGCGCTGTCGGTGCAGATGGCGAGCAGTTCGAGTGCGTTGCGCTCGACGATGCCGCGGAGTTGTTCACGAGGGATGACCGGCAGATTGGTGCCGTGACACATGTGGTTTATGCTGTACAACGCCTCCATGGTGTGGGCGGCACTGGTAAAGGGAAAACCACTGCCGAACAACAACTTGTCAATCACACCATACTGATAGGCTGACGAAAGCGCCAGATACGCCTGCCAAGGCTGATGCACCAGCCAACTGATCTCGGCGCAGACATTGGGATGCTTGCCGAGCATCACGATGGTTTCCTGGACCCAGGGATAGCCCATGTGAGCAATGACAATCTTGAGGTCGGGATGCTCGCGAGCCACCTCGTCCAGCAACACCGGGTGAGCATACTCGAGCTTGGTGTCGGCGCTGAAATCGATTCCGGGGTGGAACAGGATCGGCATCTTCAGTTCCGTGGCTGCGACATATAGCCGATAGGCTGTGCTGTGCGACGGATGGAAATCCTGGGCAGCCGGTGCAATCACCACCCCACGCATGTTCAGTTCGTTGTGGGCACGGTGCAGTTCCGCGATGGCTTCCTTGGGCTTGGTGGGGTCCACGCCGGCAAAGCCGATGAGTTTGTCGGGGTGCTTGCGCACATACTCCGCCACCGCGTCATTGGGAATCTCGGCATTGCGGTAATGGCTCTTGAACCCCAGGACAATCGCCCGATCGACGGGTTCACAGGACTCGAAATGCTGCCGGGGATCGGCAGTTGGCGTCTCAGCCCCATTGCCCCCCAGCAGCGAAAACTTCAATCGCCCCCGGCGGGCCTGCGATTCCAAAGCCACCTGCGCCGGTGAATCCCAAATATGCGTGAAACAATCGACAATCATCAGCTCCGCACCTTTGCTCCAATTTGCCTGAGTACACTAGTATTACCAAGTTACACTTATACCGACTTCAACACAACACCACCGTTTCACCGCGGAGCACGCAGAGACCGCGGAGTTTCCCGTAGGGTGGGTGGAGCCCGCCGTAGGCGGGCGCAACCCACCGCACCGGCTATAAGTCCAAAGTCTCTAGTCCAAGGTCCAAAGTCCCGTTGGTTTCTGACTTTGGACCTTGGACTAGAGACTTTGGACTTGTCCTTGGTTGGTGGGTTCCACCTGTCTGCGGCAGGTTCCACCCACCCTACGTTTGGTGCCTTGGGGAAATCGAATCATTCTTGAGAAATTCCACTTGACGTTAGGGGATAGTTAGGATACACTGTACTTAACAGAAGGCGAACGTCAGCGTGATCCATCGAGTTTCCCGCGCCAGTCACGCCGGCAAATACACCCGATTCGGGCGATCCCTGATGGGGTGTTGCCCGAGGTGGGATGCCGTGAGTCACTGTAATGGGAGGCCCGATGTGAGCATGAGGCACGGTTGCGAGAACGATCGTCCTTTGTGTGTGTTCGGCCCGGGAGGCAGCTATCTGATCGGATGGTATCCGATCATTTCTCCGCAAAGGTCGGCGTCATTGGTGGTTCATGAACTGCGGTGCTGTGGTTCCTCGGCATCGCGGGCGGAAAACGGGGGTTTGAGTGGGGTCACACACCGGGGTGCAGAGCTTGAAACAGACCAAGTGCCGCCGGTTGTGCTGGGGCCTTTAGAATTGGTCAAAAGGGAGGATGTCCACCATGAAGTCACGCAAGAAGGCGGAAAATCGCACTTTGACGCCTCGCAAGCTCGAGGTTCTGACCGCCATCCGCGATTGGTCGCGCAGCAATGGCTTTTCCCCGACGATGCAGGAATTGGCCGACCAGCTAAACATCTCAAAGGTCACGGTGTTCGAGCACGTAAACACTCTGGTCAAAAAAGGTCTGCTGCGGCGCATGCCGCACAAGGCACGCTCTTTGGAAGTGACGTCCTTGGCCCGGTTCCCGGATGACAGGACCACCCTTGTCCCACTTGCAGGTCGCATTGCCGCCGGCCAGCCGATCGAAGCTATCGAGGATAGCGAGGTGCTGGACCTCGAAGGAGTCTTTGCCGCCCGCCGCGGTTCGGAGGCATCCAACTTTGCCTTGCAGGTCAGCGGGGACAGTATGGTCGATGACCAGATCGCCGATGGCGACTATGTGATCATTGAACCGCGAAAGACCCCAAAAAACGGGGAGGTGGTGGTGGCATTGTTGGAGAATGGGGAAGCCACCCTCAAACGCTTCTACCGTGAGAAGCAGAAAATCCGGCTTCAACCCGCCAATGATGCCTATGAACCTATCTATGTGGATCAAGTTGACATCCAGGGGGTGGTAGTTGGGGTGGTGCGTCGGTATAGGTGAGTTCTCTTCACCGGTTATAAGTCCAAAGTCTCTAGTCCAAGGTCCAAAGTCAGAAACCAACGGGACTTTGGACCTTGGACTAGAGACTTTGGGCTTATCCTTGGTTGGTAATCGGACCTGCCCCCAATCAGTCGGACCGCTCCCTTATGGTCGCGACACTGATCGAATTCTGTATCGAGGCGTTGCTTCATCCGATGTCTATGACACGGTGCTCTTGTGCCGGTGGTGGCTGAAGGTGGGCTTGTGGGCTCGCGGTATCGTTCAGGTCGGAATGGCGCCCTTGTGCGCCTGTGCTGGATATGCACGATTACAGTGCGGCTTTGCGCCCGGCGGGGCGGCTGATAAAAAGTTACAAAAAAACAACTTTTCGGAGCAACGTCTTGCATCGTCGTTCCCGTTTTGGTTTAATGTACTGTGGTCTCCCAGGAATTGGGGGGGCTCGGCGGATAAGGCGCCGAGAGGAAGCGCAAGCATACCGAAGCTGCTTCTCTTTCTGCGCAAGCCGCACTCGAACATGGTTTGATACCGTTATGAGACCTGCCGGTTGCAAGGCGGGATGTTTATGCAGACAGTTAAGCACACCATCGCTTCAACACCCCCGGAGAGGAAGGCTCGACTGGAAAGTGACCGGTCGGGAGATGAGTTTGAGTAATCGGTTTTCTATTATGAAGTTGAATTGTGCGAACGTCGCACGAGTAATGGGAATAGGCCCGATTTAGGTGATCGGGGTTGGTTTATTCACATATGGAGGTATTGCGCATGGATTGGAAGCGAAAGACATGTTTGTTGAGCGTTTTGCTCTTGTGTACGGGTATTGCGGTTGCGGAGGACCGCATACTACCCAAATCAGGTGAGGCGACGGTAGGCGAAGCCACCAGAGCCATCCCGATGACGCTGGAAAAGTCCAGCGTCCTGTTTGACAGCCGCTCTTCTGAGAGGCAACTCTCAGGCGTCGGCGTTATGCCTGCCAATGGCAGGTATGTCGAAAAACTCACTCCGCCGAATCAACAGGATCAAGGTGATAGGGAGTTATCGGCCAGATGCCTCATGCCCCCCAAGCAGATGGTTGATGGCCCGCGTGGTCTGCGCGATTGCAGCTACGATCAGAATTTCCAAACCGCGCCAAGTGTCCTCGTCGACTACTGCTCGTCAGAAGCCGGGTATGAGGGCATGGACGTGATGGCTGACGATTTCATTCTGAATCCCGGCGGCACGGCAACTTGCCTGATCCAGCAAATCGAGACGACCTTTCAGTACGACTCCGCCGGCCCCAACGACCCGCAAAACGATTGGGATGGGGTCTGGATCGTTATTTGGGCGGACGGTGGCACCATTCCGGCAACCGAGCCGCCTGGCCCGGGATCGTGCGGCCCGGATCCTGGGGGTGCGGTCTATTATGAGCTCATCCCGATGACTCAGGTTAACTCACAGGATGTGTACGGCGGCACTGTCTTTGATATCCAGGTTACAGGGCTGTCGATCGAGCTTGATGAGGACACCATTTACTGGCTCACGATTGCGCCGGTTTATGACACCACCCCAGGCCTGCTCCGTGTCATGATGAACGATGTTCCGGACGCCCTCGGCTCACCCTCGGTGATCTACGCGGCGTCGCAGTTTTCCGTCCCCGACTGGACGCCGTTGAGTGGTCTCGGGATAGACCCATATGACGTGGCGTTCGCTCTCCTCGGGATTAGTGCGACGACCACGGGAGCCTGCTGCTATGAGGAACCACCGGGAACGTTCATCTGCACGAATGGTGTCAAGGGCAGTTGGTGCAGCAACAACGACGGCCGCTGGGCAGAGGGCAAGGTCTGCGAGGCGGGTATAGATCAGATGGACCCGCCGTGTGGCGAGGGAGCCTGCTGCCGCGGAATCACCTGCACGGACTATGAAGAGCCGGCGGAGTGCTCCGACGGGCTGTACTACCTCGGCGAAATGTGCGCCACCGGGCCTTCGGATCCCGACGGCGTGCACTGCCCGCCGCCCAACGATCTGTGCACGAGTGTGACGCCGGTGGCCGGTGGTGCATGCGATGCTTCCACCAATGGTGGTGTGGGCGTCTGCTGGAAGCTCACCGGGCGGATCGAAGGCGCCACCGACGCCGGTTGCCCGCAGCATGGCAACACTGCCTGGGAAGCCTTCATCATCGAAGAGCCCATGCAGATCACCATCGACTACTGCGGTAGCGACCCGCGAATCTACACCACGTGGATTTTCCTCATGCCGGACTGCGATTGCGAGAACGCAGAGTTCACCATTCTGGCTGATTTCACCAGCCGCGAGTCCGATCTGGGCTCCTGCTGCCGTGACGATCCTCCGGGGTACGACCCGCTGGGCAACCTGGTGATGATCTTCGATTGTGTTCCGGCTGGGACTTGGTATCTGCCGATTCTGTACAACCTGCCGGAAAACAATTACATCATCCACATCCACGGTATACCGTGTGAGCAGATTGCGTCGAACCCTGATCCAGGCCACGAAACCGACTGCAACGGAAACATGATCATCGACGATGTCGACCTCTACGTGAACGAGACATCGACGGACTGCAACGAGAACGGCCTCCCCGACGAGTGCGATTGCGGCGATTGGAACGGCAACGGGACCACCGACCGCTACGATTATCAGGCATTCCAGGCTTGCTTCGCCGGCCCGGTCACCCCGGTCACCGAGTGCGACTGCGCATTCTTCGATCTGACCAACGATGGGTATGTCGATCTGGCGGACTTCTGGGTCTTCCAGCAGTGTTACGGCCCATGTGCCGAGTGCCCCGACGGCGGCGCGCCCGAGGGTGAAGAGACCTGCTACGAAGGGTACTTCGACGACTACAACGGTGGTTGCTTCAATCTCATGCGGGTCAACCAGACCTTCGTGGACCTCGATTGCGACGGCACGGTCTATTGCGGCGAGCTTGGCCAGTATGACGGCAAAATGGATTGCCTTGTGAACGAAGATTGCCCCACCGGCGCAACCTGTAGCGGTGGGTTCTGCACCACCAACGGCGCCGATGAATGGGAGCTTCGCGATACCGACTGGTATCGGTTCACGATCGCGGAGGAGACCTACGTCTCTTTGGAAGTGACCGCGGAAATCGCGGTGGATATCTGGATTATTGATGCTCGCGTGCTGGTGCCGGATACGTACTGTCCCGAGACACTCTCCGGGTTCACCCTCTATCTCGAGGCTTGCGAGACCGGGACGTTGTCCGTCTGTCTGCCGCCGGGCACCTACTACCCGCTCGTGATGGATTACGAGGACGACATCGAGTGTGGGCTCAAGTACACGGCTACGCTCAGTTGTGAGCCTTGTGACATCCCCGGCGACCACTGCTTGAACGCTTGGCCTATCGATGCCAACACCAATTTCCTGGACCTGAACTTCGATGCGACCCCGCTGGGTGGCATGGGTCCGGACGGGGATACGCCGGCGGGTAGCCCGAGTTGCCAGTACGACGAAGATCCCGATGCGCCGGTCCACTCGCTGTGGTACAGCTTCGTGGCGACGGCCACCAGCGTCGAGATCAAGACTTGCAACACGTACTCGGCTGCCGAGGGTTACGAGTATGGCATCAATGATACCATCCTGGTGCTCTATGGTGGTGATTGCGGTGGTCTGACCGAGTTGGCGTGCAACGAGGACGCCTGTGGTGAAAACGGCTACCTGTCGTGGTTGTGCTACGAGGGGCTGACGATAGATGAGACCTACTATGTCTACGTGGCCAACTCCACCACGGCGGACTACTCGATTCCGGGTGTCTTCCAGCTCGATGTGACGTCGCCGTGCCCGGAACAGCCCTGTGCTCCTTGTGCCACGGGCACGTCTGATGACGAGCCGGTCTGTGCGGATGAGTACGTGGATGTCACCAATGGCGGATGTCTCGAGTACAAGTTCGGCACGCCGGCTTGGACCTCAATCAACAACGGTGATACGGTATGTGGTTCGAACGGTGTGTTCTCCACCACCAACCTGCCGTGCGATACCGCTGAGGATTGCCCGGGCACCGCTTGCGTCGGTAACGTTTGCGAGGGTGGCCCGTGGTACAGCTTCGACTATGACTGGTATATGCTCGAGGTGCACGAGACTTCGAGTGTAACCTGGTCGGTCAAGGCGGAGTATGCGGCCCGCGCCGGTGCCCAGGCTCATCCGATCCTGCCGCCGGGTATGCCGTGCACGGTGACAGAGGAAGGTGGCGAGATCATCGACGTGGATTGCCCGGAAGGGTACAGTTGTGATGTGGAAGCGCCGTATCCGGCGAGTGGATTCTGCAACATCTGCCCCGATGGCGTCTACACCGTCGAGGAGTATATGAGCTTCTGTGACGAAGAAGAGATCGGGCTAATCGTTCCGCCAGGGAAGTGGGCGTTGTTTGTCGCGCCTGAGATGACCATGTGGAACGTTAATAACCTGCCTTGCACCGGTCTGGAGAACCACTACGAAGCTACGCTGACCGTTGAGCCCTATGAGGAGATGTTCGCTACACCGGGCGAGACCTGCCTCACCGCCCCGGAGATCACCACCAATGGTGGCTTCTGGCGGGGTATGATGAACGACGAGCAGCGCGCCTGGGAAGGTGCCGCGGGCGATTGGCCTTGTATGGAGGGTGGGGACTACTGCCCCATGCCTTGTGCCGCAGGCTTTGAATACGGCGTTGTTGACGTGTGGTTCAAGTATGTGGCTCCGTGCGATGGCCGGGTCACCTTCCATACCTGCAACGAGGTCACGGATGTGCCCACCGTCATCGGTATCTGGACGATTCCGGAAGGGTGGAGCGGCAACTGCGTCGACCTGGTGCAGTACGACGAGCCGGCTAATCATGGTCAGGCGCCTGCCTACCTCTACGACATGTCCGAGGGTTGCGGTGGTGGTTTTGGTGGTGACGGCTATCAGTTCGAGCGTCACTGCGACCATATACCCGCTAGTGTCACTGCCACGGTTACCAAGGAAGTAAGCGTGTCTGCCGGCGAAGTGTACTACATCCAGTTGATGACCGGTACGCATGACACCACGCCCATCGAGGAAGGTGAGGTTCTCTTCGAGATATCCGAGTGCGTCACGCCGTGCCCACGGTAAGTGACAATCCCTTGAAGGGTTGTTGAGGTAAACTTAGGTTCTAACAGGCCCGCCCGTCCCGGGATACCCGGGGCGGGCGGGTTTCTTTGTGCGCCCAGACCTCATAAGCAAAAAGATTCTGTACCGCCTCAAGCGTTGTCTGGCTGAAGCCCGGTGCTTCGCGTGCCGGAAAGAGGCATGATATAGCAACGTAGGGCGGCTGGCCCATCGCTTTAGCGGCTGTCGATAAACCCTGTACCGCA
>JAGLWJ010000579.1 GCA_023133475.1 Phycisphaerae bacterium
GACCCGAAGGGGAGCGCGTAGAAGAAGAGAAGCGCGAAAAACTGAGAAAACGGCGTAATCGGCAGATGTAGGGCGGGTTTCACCCGCCGTGCCATCCCAGGAAGGCGGGTGGAACCCGCCCTACAACTCTTTTTGCTCGAAATTGACCCGGCGGGCGATCAGCCACTGTAACCGGTCGCCCAGCAGATAACGGTTTCGCATCACCAATTCACAGCACACGCCCACCGCCAACAGTACGCAGGCCCCCACCACCGCGACCACTGCGGAGATAAAGCCGATCCGCCACAGCGACCAACGGAAAACCAGCTCCAGCAAAACGCTCAAAACAAACAGTATCCCCCCACCAGCCACCATGTATTGAGCCATATTCGCAAAAATGTGCGACGGGCGGGTGCGGTACTTGAACAGCACGCGAATCAGCAATAAGTCTGCCACCACCCGTGCCGTGCGGCTCAGGCCGTACTTGCTTATGCCCGCTCTTCGCGGGTGATGCTTGACGACCATCTCTGCCACCTTGCCCCCAGCCATCGCATAAACCGCCAGAAAACGGTGCATCTCGCCGAACAACTCACGCGGGTCCAATGCGTCCCTGCGATAGGCCTTGAGCGTGCAACCCAAATCGTGGACCGGAACGCCCGTAATACGCTGCACCAGCGAGTTGGCCACCCGGGAGACAAACCGGCGGAGCCCGGCGTCCTGCCGATCCTTACGCCATCCGCTCACACAGGCATAGCCCTCCTCCAGTTTTTCGATCAGGCGCCCTATGTCGGATGGGTCGTTCTGGCGGTCTCCGTCCAGACAGACGATAGTTCTGCCGCCGGCTTCGTGCATACCCGCCGCCAAAGCCAGCGTCTGACCGCAGTTGCACGCAAAGTGAATGACCCTCACCTCCGGATGAGCCTCGGCGGCTGCGTCGAGACGCTCGGCACTGCCGTCGCTGCTGCCGTCGTTGACCAGAATCACCTCGAAGCTCATCTCCAAGGCGGAGACCTCCCGCAGAACGTCTTCGACGAGCGGCGTGATGTTTTCCTCTTCGTTGTAGATCGGGATGACGATCGAAAGATCAAGATCGGGCGGCTGGTTGGTGGGCATCGGCATGGTCAACTCTTAGCTTGGGGTTGGGGGTTCATCAGGCACGGGGGGATCGGAGGGGGTCTGCGGAGAATTGCTCCGAGGGTTGCCCTGCAAGGCTCGCTCGCGACGCAGAGCCTGCAATTCACGCAACGCCCACTTACGCTTCCGGATCAGCAGGAGGTTGCGGATATAAATCAAACATCCCAGCCCCTGCCCCAGAATGAAAACCGGATCGCGCAGCTTGAATGCGTAAATGAACAACATCGTCCCCCCAACCAAAGACAGATACCAGAAGGCGACCGGCACGTAACTGCGTTTCTTGCGTTCGCTGGCGATTAGTTGCAAAACGAAACGCATCATGAAAGCGAACTGAGCCATGAACCCAAATACCACCCACGGCTGGAGCAAGGCCCGCTTGATTCGCTGGACGGTGCTCAAGCGGGTTTTGGCTTTGGATTTGATCCGTTCGGCGATTTCGATCTGCTGTTTGATTTCCTCCTCGGAGAGGTCCTCATGCTCGATTCGTTCGATGATTTGGGCATAGTCGAAATTCACCGGGTTTGTGGTGGCCACCGCGTCAGGGGACGCAGAGGCCAACATCGCCGTGAGCAGCATCATGATTGGTTGTGTGGTCAACTTTGCCCCCTGGCGGCGTTGAGCCGCAGTTCAGACTATCTCGGGGAGAGGCGGCGGATCAGGCCTGCCCTCCAAGAGGAGCCCCACGCCGCGACTTTGCCGTTTGGCGCCTCCCACCGGAAAACCGCCCTCAACAGCGGAAAAGCCCATTATGGGCTGTTAAAGGCCGCACATCAAGCACTCGTTGTTCTAGGCTACTAATCCGATCAGACTGTTTTGTGTTTTGACAGGTCGCGCTAGGCCCGGCATTTATG
>JAGLWJ010000058.1 GCA_023133475.1 Phycisphaerae bacterium
AAACAGGGTCACCTTATGACAACCTATCGTCGGAGACGCTTGGCCATGCCACCTGCCAGGCCTGTTGTACCGCCGGCATCTTGCCGGCTGGAAGCCGGCGGTACGGTGGTGATAGAGGTAGGGCGGATTGCACCTGGCACAACGAGGCACAATCCGCCCTACCGGTTTTGGGTTTCGTATTTTGGGCTGCGGGCTATCCCATGTGCTCGATTACCGCGTCGCCGAACTCGCTGCACTTGAGCAGGGTGGCTTTTTGGCCTTCAGCCTCCATCAGACGGTGGAAATCGTAAGTGACCGTCCGGGCGCCGATGGCACCACATAGCCCCTTAAGGATCAGGTCGGCGGCTTCGGTCCAGTGCATGTACCGGAACATCATCTCGCCGCTCAAGGTCATCGAGCCGGGGTTGACCTTGTCCTGATTGGTGTATTTGGGCGCGGTCCCGTGGGTGGCTTCGAAGATGGCATGGCCGGTGTCGTAGTTGATGTTCCCACCCGGGGCAATGCCGATCCCGCCCACCTGAGCCGCCAATGCGTCGGAGAGGTAGTCCCCGTTGAGGTTCATGGTGGCGATCACGTCGAACTCGTTGGCCCGGGTGAGCACCTGCTGCAGGGTGATGTCGGCGATGGCGTCCTTGACGATGATCTCGGAACCGGTGTTGGGGTTCTTGAGCGTCTGCCAAGGCCCACCGTCGAGGTCCGTAGCGCCGAAGCTCTCCTTGGCCGCCTCGTAGCCCCAATCGCGGAACGCCCCCTCGGTGAACTTCATGATGTTGCCCTTGTGCACCAGGGTCACCGACTTGCGGTCGTACTCGATGGCATAATTGATGGCTGCCCGGACCAGCCGCTTGGTGCCCTCCTCGCTGACCGGCTTAATGCCGATACCCGAAGTCTGGGGGAAGCGAATATTCTTGACGCCCATGGTCTTCTGCAACCACTCGACAATCTGCTTGCACTCGGGGGTGCCGGCTCGCCACTCGACCCCGGCGTAGATGTCCTCGGTGTTCTCGCGGAAGATGACCATGTCCACCAGTTGCGGGCGCTTGACCGGTGAGGGCACACCCGTGAAATACTTCACCGGGCGCAGGCATACGTACAGGTCCAGCGTCTGCCGCAGGGCGACGTTGAGCGAACGAATGCCCCCACCCACCGGCGTGGTCAGCGGGCCTTTGATGCCGATCAGGTATTCACGAAAGGCTGCTATGGTATCGTCGGGCAGCCAGGCCCCGTACTTGTCGTACGAGGTTTGCCCGGCGAAGACCTCGAACCAGGCGATTTTGCGTTTTCCGCTGTAGGCCTTCTCCACCGCGGCATCGAGAATGCGCCGGGTGGCCCGCCAGATGTCCGGCCCGGTGCCGTCGCCCTCGATAAACGGCATAATCGGATGATCCGGGATGTTCAGGCCGGAAGCGGTCATGGTGATCTGTTCGCCGGTCGTCGGACGCTCGAGATCTTTGAATTCAACTGCCATGGTTACCTCATCTTTTCGTTTTCTTTTCCACTACTGATTGCCCCAGGGGGCCAAGGTCGCACGAATCATAAAGACCGGGGCAAACAGTGTCAACGCAGCTTATCGGCTGCCGTGCAGGCTGGCAGGGCAATCGCATCTAAGTCACCGCGTGCGGAGAATGGAGAATGGATGTAGGGCGGGTTCCACCCGCCGTACTATGCCACAAAGATGTAGGGCGGGTTCCACCCGCCGCACTATGCCACAAAGGCGGGTAGAACCCGCCCTACAACTGTAATTACGCCGTTTTCTCAGTTTTTCACGTTCCATTTTTCGCGCTCCCCGTTGGGGAGCCGCTAAACACTACGGATTTGTCGCTATCCTTTATCCGTTATGCTTGTGTTGGCAACGTAGACGGGACCGTTCACACCCCCTGAAATTGCCTAAAACCTATAGGTCGGGTCCGCAGACCCGACATTCGGGATTCCCAACGGCGTCACCGGGGGATGTCGGGTCTGCGGACCCGACCTACGGGGGCTTGTTCGTTCTCCCCTGTGACCCCTTTGAAGGATGACGTTTCCAGACAGATCATTCGATTGGCATCATTCACAACCCTCCCGATGGCCTTGGCGCGCTCTATCGTAGCTTTTGACACGTTCTTGACGGTGATCGCGCCTCCCAACTTATCAATGGTGTCCTGAAGGCCCGACAGCGCCTGCTTGGCAGCTTGTATTGGGTCTACTTCTTCAGACGTTGGGAGGCCGTGCTTCTCAAGCTCCTCGGATAGGAGTGCTTGAAGCGTTTCGTAGACGGCGATAGGGCAGTGAATCTGTTTTATCATTCCCTTGGAACCGATGAAACCCCACAGCACCTTGTGATCTTCGTCGCGCGCGGTCACGCGAACACCATTGAGAAGCGGCTCAAATACGATTTCCCCCGGAATCCTCCGATTGGGAGAGATGTCTCGATCTGCGATTGTGTCACCAGCGACCTCCAACTGCTGATCGAAGGTCTTTCCGAATAGATCTGGATCGTGCGGCATGGTTACCTCCTGGTAGTATCGTTGCTCGAACACAGGCGACAGCCCGAGAAGCAGAAGCCCGGCGGCGCCGACCGGCGTCTTGTTGGGGATGCCGTCCAATGCGATGACGGTCCACTTTCTAATCAGTGCTGACGCCCACCATCTGCCAGAACACGGGTTCGGCGATGATTCGCACACCGTATCGCTTTGCCTTTTCAGCCTTTCCGGACATCGAGTCGGGGTCTGCCGTCACCAAGTAATCGAGTTTCTTCGTCACAGTTTCTTTGACCACCATTCCCTTTTCCGTGGCAATCCTCTCAGTGCGTTCGCGCGTCACAGGGTCACCGTTGACACAGCAACCTAGTTGGCCTGTGAAACAGATCGTCTTTCCCTCGAGACTCCTTGCACTTGGTATTGCAGCAGTCGTATGGGTGTCCGCATGCCTTGATTGGGACATGGCTGAATCAGCAAACATCGAGGAGAATCGCTCTTCCGACACGTTAAGGAGGTGTCGAACGTCATTCAGGTCCTTTCGCTCGGACTCGGTCAGAATCCCGTCCGCCAGCGCCACGCGCGTGAGATCGGAAACGTATTGTTCGTGCGCGGCGATCGCTTGTTCACGAGTAATGCCGAGTTCGCTGGCGACCGATGCAAGCGCGTCCGCCTCCTCGGCGGTAACGCGGCGGTCCTCCAGCACTCTATCAAGAAGGGCGACGTACTCGTCCATCTCCGGCGTCGCGTCATTCGCTGGCGGAAGCTTTGCCAACAGACGCGAAATGTAAGATGGCTCGTTTTCAATCCGAGCGGTAGCTTCCTCTCGTCGGCATGTTCTACCACTCGAAGGCATGGCCGGCCAACGATTCCTTCCCGTCAATACTCCAGCGACCCCGAGAGCATCGAGGTCGGCTAGTGAAACCGAGTTGGAGCCCTGAAGCCTTCGAATACACGCAGATAGCAGTGATGCGGTCGCACGTGCATCATCCATGGCCGAATGTGCGTGCGGAATTGTAATCCCAAAGTGCTCGCACACTTGGCCGAGCCTGCGACTGGGAATAGTCGGATCGGCTGCATGTGCGAGCCGCATTGTGCAAAGGTACGGAAAACTCGGTATCGCGACACCCGCTCGCTCCACCTCTGATCTGACAAAAGTCATGTCAAAGCGGACATTGTGTGCGGCAAAAATCGCCCCTGCGAGACGTTGCAAGACGTCTCCTACAATGTCCGTGAACTCAGGCGCAAGCCGCAACTGTCGTGCGGAAATGCTGTGTATGTAGGTGGGGCCGACGTCCCGGCGTGGATTGACCAACGTTGCGTACTCGTCAAGAACTCGCCCGGCACCGTCCAGGCGCACGATGGCAATCTCGATCACACGATCGTTCTTCGCCGGAGAAAAGCCCGTTGTCTCAACATCCACCACAGCGAACTCGACATCGACAGCCATGGTTACTTAATCTCCTCGTTTTCTTTCCCTCTACTGCTTGTCCCGGGGGGGCCAAGGTCGCACGAATCATAAAAACCAGGGCGAACAGTGTCAACGCGGCTTATCGGTTGCCGTGCAGGCTGGCGGACGGAATCGGCTCGGCAAGGGCCTCGCCCTTCCGGTTCAACCCGCAGTCTCAGTTTGTAGGTCGGGTACGCAGACCCGACATTCGGGATACCCAACGGCATCACCGGGGGATGTCGGGTCTGCGGACCCGACCTACAGGTTTTACTACAGCGCAAAGTTACTTGTAGCGCAGGCTTCCAGCCTGCAAAAAGGTAGCAGGCAGGATGCCTGCGCTACTGCGGCGTTTGCAGGTTGGGGTATACTGCCGCTGTTATGGAGCTCGATGATACTCGCACCGGCGGACAACTCGTGGCGGCGGCGTTGGATCAGAGACCCGACCCGCTGTCGGTGGTGGTGGCTTTTGCACGTCAGGTAAACCCCGCCATCCTTGAAAGCATCGCCGCAGACCCTACTTACGGGCGTTGGTCGGTGTTTGCCTGTGATCCGCTGGAGGTGCTTGTTGTCGAGCAAGACTGCCGCGATGATCCATTCGAGGCTGTCGCCGCCAGACTGGCCCACTACCCGACGGTCGAAAACCGCACGGGGCTGCCGTTTTCCGGCGGATGGGTTGGCTACCTCTCCTACGAAGCCGGTGCCCGGATTGAGAACATTGCCCCCACCAACCCGGCGGGCACGACGCTGCCGTTGATGCGTCTGGGGCTGTACGACAACGCCGTGCTCTTCGATCATCACACAGGGCGGTGGTACGCGCTTGCGGTGGATTGGCCCGACGAGGCCGGCTTCGATCGCCCATCTGCCGAAGACCGTATCGAGCAACTGTGCAAGTTGCTCGACTCGGCGGCGGCGTTGGAGCTGCCAGCCCAAGCCGCCACCGAGACACCCAAACCCGACTGGAGGCGGGAAGAGTACATCGCCCACGTATTGACAGCCAAAAAGTACATCGCCGCCGGTGACATCTATCAGGTCAACCTTACCCATCGCTTTACAGCCAGAACCGATGCCACACCGCTACGACTGTACCTGAACCTGCGGTGTGCGAACCCGGCGGACTATGCAGCCCTGCTGTCCTGGGGCAACTGCGCCGTGCTCAGTTCCTCGCCGGAGTTGTTCCTCGAACTGCGCGACGGGCGGGTAATCACCAGGCCGATCAAGGGCACCAGGCCGCGAACGAGCGATGTGTTGCTCAACGCTATCCGCCGCCGCGAGTTGGCTTGCAGCGAAAAAGATCGGGCGGAGCTGAACATGATTATCGATCTGCTGCGCAACGACTTAAGCCGGGTGTGCGAAGTCGGCTCGGTTCGCGTGGAGTCGGCGGGCGAGTTGGAGACGCATCCCACCGTGTTCCATCGTGTAGCCGCCATCACCGGGCGGTTGCGGGCTGATGCCGGGGCGGTTGATCTGCTGCGGGCGACTTGCCCGGGCGGGTCGATCACCGGGGCGCCGAAGATTCGGGCGATGCAGATCATCGACGAGTTGGAATCGGTGCAGCGGGGGGTTTATTGTGGGTCGATCGGTTACCTGGGGCTGGACGGAAACATGGTGATGAACATCGCCATCCGCACCATGGTGGCCCAGCACGACCAGGTCCACATCCATGCCGGCGGCGCCATTGTGGCTGACAGTGACCCGCTCGAAGAGTATGAGGAGTCGTTGGCCAAGGCGGAGGGCATGTTCCGAGCTTTGGAAACCCGCGTAAGCTCCGCTCTGCATCTGTAGGGCGGGTTCCACCCGCCTTCCCTGTAGGGTGGGTGAAGCCTGCCGTAGGCGGGCGAAACCCACCGCGCCGGTTGGTGGGTTCCACCTCGCTCCGCGAGGTTCCACCCACCCTACTTTGCATCGTGTGGAAAGGATTCGAGCGGGCAGCCGTCGCAACGGGCCTGTGTGCGGCAATGCTTCTTAGCCACCGCGACCAGCAATGCGTGATACTCGTTGTAGACCCGTGCGTCGGGGGAGATGGCCTGCATGAACAGTTGCCGAACGGTTTCATAGCCCGCCGCCGCGTCGATCAGCCGATGCCGCCGCAGGATTCGCTTCGTGTAGGTGTCCACGACAAACGTCGGCAGGTCGCCGGCGTAGAGGATGATCGCGTCTGCCGTCTCAGGCCCGATGCCGTGAATCGCAAGCAACTCGCTACGAACCTCGTCGATGTCGCCAGCCAGAAGCGACTCTAACGACCCGCCGTGCTCCGCCCACAGCACCTCAACAAACGCCTTAAGCCGGGCGGCTTTGATGCGATAGGTGCCGGCCGGCTGAATCAACTCTGCCAGCTCTTGCTGGGGGATTTCGCGTAGTGTTTCCCAGGTCAGGCATCCGGCTGTCTTGAGATTGGCGATTGCCCGCTCGACGTTTTTCCAGGCAGTGTTCTGGGTCAGGATCGCCCCGACCACCACCTCAGTCGCCGTCTCTGCCGGCCACCAATGCTGAGGGCCATAAGCCGCCCAAAGCCGCACATACATCTCACGAAGAACCAAGCTGACAGACACACTCATCATCCCGGTATGGTAATCGAGTTTCGAGTAGGGTGGGTGGAACCTCGCGAA
>JAGLWJ010000580.1 GCA_023133475.1 Phycisphaerae bacterium
GCCGGCAGGATGCCGGCGGTACAACAGGCTGGACGGGTTTACTGAATGTTTACGATTCGGCATAACCTTACCGGGCACAAACGCCACCGCCCAGGTGGGTTTTTACCATGTCAGGCTGATATATTCCAGTAGGGCGGACCCGACCTACAAACTTGTTGCCTTGTTGCCTTGTTGCCTATTGCCTCTTGCCTCTTCTTAGCCGGTGCGGTGGGTTCCGCTTCGCTCCGCGAAGCTCCACCCACCCTACGGGGCTTTGATGCCTTGGGAAGCGAGAACTGCCCGCAGGCCCCTGGCGATGAGCCGGGCTCTGCTGATTCGCATCTCCTTGGCCAGGGCGTCGGCACGCTCCAGCAGCCCTTCCTCAATGCTGACGGAAATAACCTTGGCCCCTTTGCCTTCCACCGGCCGCCCACGTTTGCGTTTGGCTTTTAGCCATTTTGCCCGGGCTTCCGACGATGGCGGCTTAAAGGAGTCAGCCACAAACTCCCGGCCGAACTCGGCGGTATCGTGAGCCGGATCAACCACCACCCTTCGCGAGGTGCGCTTCGATCGAGCCTTTCGCTGCATCATGTGTGCTCCTTTGGATATCGCCGTTATTCCAGTGATTCCATCGGAAGACCATCAGTGCCCCTTGTGCTAATTAATTATATAACTATTTGCCCCGCTGGTCAAGATATCCCAGTAGGGCGGGTTCCACCCGCCGCACCATGCCGAGAAGGCGGGTGGAACCCGCCCTACAATTGTGATTGCACCGTTTTCTCAGTGATTGCAATCACCGCATTTCTCCATTCTCCATTCTTCGCGGAGTATCGACGACTCTGTAGACGTCCATGTCATATCTGTCGCAGACCACTTCCAGGGGCAGATGCTCGACTCCGCCAAAGGTGGTCAGCAGGCCCTCGATGCACACCGGCCAATCCACGATGTAGTCCACGCCTTCGCGGCGGACGTATTCCCAAAGCCGTCGTTGGCGAGTGGCTCGAAGGGCATCGGAGTTCACCACCCCGTCCAGATTCACGCAACGGTTGGGAAGGAAGTAGCTCAGTATGCCCGACTGAAAACAGCCGATAGTGGCATCGGCGGGCACATGCTCTTTGATCCAGGGCAGAACCGGGGAATAATGGTCGGGCTCTCCCGGCGATCGGTATGCGGTGTAGTAGTGCCGGGTCTGATTCACGAACAGGAACGCATAAACCACCGCCCCCAAGATCAGCAAAGCCGCTCGCAAACCGGCCCGTCGTTTGCCCAGGACGCGGAAAAAGGTGTCCAAAACCGCCCCCGAAGCCAACGTCAGCAAAGCCAAAACCGGATACATGTACCGGTGCGAGTACCAGGGGCACAACACCCAGAAACCATACGCTCCAATCCACCCCGCGACGGCAAACCGCAGGAACGCCACCGCACCCAGTCCCGTGCTTGCCCGCAACCGCAGCCTGCGGAAAAGCAGCGGCCCAAACAGCACCACCCCGGCGAGTAAGACAACACAGGTTAGGGCCGCCCACGGCGCCCGCGCCAGCAGACGCCCAATAGGAAACCGATCCACCGGGTTCGGCAGAAAGCTCGCCGAAAAACCCTGTGCGTGGGCGGTAATCGGCAGAAACGCAATCACCTGAGCGGTCAGGTGCAGAAGGTTGTTGGCGTAATACTGCCAGGGGATGTCATCTTCGGTAAACCGCTCTGGGCCGGTGTATCCGACCAGGTTGGCTGCCGGCTTCCAGCCGTTCTGGATGGCCAGGAAGCGCACGGCTGGTCCGCTCGCCGGAGAGATTGTCTTGCAGAGCACCACGTTCGCCGTCAGCCAGGGGCCAAGCGTGATGAAAAAAAACGCCGACCCCACGACTGCACGGGTGCCCCATCGCTTTAGCGGTGGGGAACACGAATGATTCGCCGATTCGTGTTGGGTGGCCCATCGCTTTAGCGGTGGGGGACACGATTGGTTCGCCGATTCGTGTCCCCCACGGCTAAAGCCATGGGCCACCCATCCATCAGTGCATGCCTCACGGAGCACTGATGCCCGGCGCCGCTCCCAGACGAAATGCAACGCAACACAAACCAAAAAGAAACCCGCATCCACCCGAGCCAACATCGTAAGCCCGGCTAACACACCAAGCACCGCGCATTGCTTGTGAGAGGGCGATCGCCCCTGCACGAAACGGGTCAGATAATAGTACAACGTGCCGCTCAGTGTCAGGCCGTAGAGCGATGTCTCCAGACCGTTGATGTCGGTGGCGACGAAGTAGTGCGAAATGGTAAAGAAAAACAGCACGCACAACGCCGCAAGACGCGAGAAGAGCCGCAAGGCGATGAGATAGAAAACACCAGCCGTCGCCGTGCCGGCAATTGCCAGCAAGGTGCCGGCGATGTGCACTGGCAGGGTCAGATTGCCCGCCGGCACCAGCAGGTACACCGGCACCATCAAGAAAACGTATAGCGGCTGAAACCCGT
>JAGLWJ010000581.1 GCA_023133475.1 Phycisphaerae bacterium
GTATTTCCTGGAAAGAAGTTACAGCCAAATTAGGGCGTGTCGGGTTTGTAAGTATTCAGTAAACCCGTATGTGAAATAGCATGGGTTTCGTGGGGGGGTAGGCTTGCGCGAGGCCCGGCATTTATGCCGGGTATTGGAGTGGTTGCCTGTGTCCCCCGTTCCGCCTCGCTGCCGAAGGCGACGGGGCGGAACGGGGGGGATTCTTCGTTCGGCCTCCTCACCACGGGTTTACTGAATGTATACTCGGGTTTTGACAGTATGTTTATTGTCGGTTCAACGCTAATTGCGGTAACTTCCTACCTCTCTCAACTCTCTGCGTGCTCCACGGTAGGGCCGATGGCTCACCAGGAGGTTCGCCCTCCCAAGGACGTCGCCACCAGCCCGCATAATGAAGGTTGACGCGTTAGTAGGGCGGGTCCCACCCGCCGCACCGTGCCGAAAAGGCGGGTAGAACCCGCCCTACGTTGGGTGGCCCATGGGTTGATGGGCAAAATTCCGAGTTCCGGGTACTATTGTGTCATCAGGCAAAAAATTGCGCGAACTCGAAGTAGGTGCGTTGGTGGCATAGATGGATTCCCAAGCGATCACGGTCAAGGGGGCTCGCGAGCACAACCTGCGGAATGTCTCGCTGACCCTGCCCCGCAATCAGTTGATCTGCTTCACCGGCGTCTCCGGTAGCGGCAAGAGCAGCTTTGCTTTCGACACGCTGTATGCCGAGGGGCAACGCCGCTATATCGAGTCGCTCAGCTCATACGCACGTCAGTTCCTGGGGCAAGTGGCTAAGCCGGACGTGGACCTGATCACCGGCCTAAGCCCGGCAATCTCTATCCAACAGAAGACCAGCGGCTGGAACCCACGCAGCACCGTCGGAACCATAACACAAATTCACGATTACTTCCGGGTGCTGTTCGCCAGGGTGGGACAGCAGCACTGCACGCAATGCGGGCAGCCGATCACCGCCCAAACCCGCCGGCAGATCGCCGAGCGTATTCTGTCGCTGACGGAGGGGGCCACGATCCTGGTTCTCGCACCGGTGGTTCGGGGACAGAAGGGCGAATACCGCGACCTGTTCGAGGACATGCTCAAGCAGGGGTACACCCGAGCAAGGGTCAACGGGCAAGTGATGCGGCTGACCGAAGACCCTCACCTCGAGCGAAACAAACGTCACAACATCGAGATCGTGGTCGATCGGCTGACGCTTGGCGAGAAGGTGCGGGCTCGCCTGGCTGAGGCTGTGGAGGCGGCGTTGGGGTTGGGCGACGGCACGTTGATCGTGCAATCGGTTGCTGGCGGTAGTGGTGGGCAAACCAGTAAGGCGACTGATTTACTGCTTTCGTCTCGTTATGCGTGTGCCGAGTGCGGGTTAAGTTTTGAGCCGCCCTCGCCGCAGCTTTTCAGTTTCAACTCACCGGCTGGGATGTGCCTCACCTGCGATGGTATGGGGACCAAGTTCGACTTCGACCCGGAGCTGTTGGTGCCTGACCCCCGGCGGACGTTTTTGGGCTTGGCCATCGAGCCTATGCGGACCCGGATCGGGAAATGGCGGCGGCACATCTATCGGGGCGTAGCCGAGCACGTCGGCTTCGACCTGCGCACCCCGTGGGGCCGACTGCCGCAAAAAGCCAAAGACGCCCTGCTGCACGGCGCCGGCGACGCACACATCACCTTCGAGTGGCGGTGGTCGGGGGGCATCTGGCGTCATGGAGGCACCTTTGCCGGGGTCATTGCCGAACTGCACGAGAAGCACCGCAAAGCCAAGTCGCCCATAGTGCGAGCCTATTACGAAAAATACATGCGGCGGGCCGTCTGCCCAAACTGTCACGGGGCGCGGTTGAACCCCCAGGCTCTGGCGGTCAAGCTCGGCGGGTTGAATCTGCAAGAGGTGTCAGCCATGTGCATAGGCCAAGCCGCCGACTTCTTTGACACCCTCGAGCTAAACAAGGTCGAACAGATCATCGCCGAGGACGTGTTGAAGGAGATTTGCGGGCGGTTGCGTTTTCTCCGCGATGTGGGGCTGGACTACCTCACCCTGGACCGCACCGCCCCCACCCTCTCGGGCGGCGAATCGCAGCGAATACGCCTGGCCAGCCAGATTGGTGCCGGTTTGGTCGGCGTACTCTATGTTCTGGACGAACCGAGCATAGGGCTGCACGCTCGGGACAACCGGCGGCTGCTCGATTCACTGGAGCGGTTGCGTGACATGGGCAACACGGTAATCGTGGTCGAGCACGACGAGGAGACCATGCGCACAGCCGACCTGATCGTGGACTTCGGCCCGGGTCCTGGCGTTCGCGGTGGCGAGGTGGTGGTCACCGGCGACATCGCCAGGCTGTGCAAGACCACCAAGTCGATCACCGGGGCATACCTTTCGGGAAAGGATGAGATTGAGCTTCCCGCAAAACGCCGCCCGGTCAACCGCAGATCAGTTTAGTAGGGTGGGTGGAACCTTGCGGAGCAAGGTGGAACCCACCAACCGGGCCGAGTAAAGGTGTCAGGATGATTTTTTCGTGCTCTTTGGGGGGCGTCCGCGTGGGCGAAGAGTGATGTCTAATCCCAGGCGATTCGCGACGCGAGTCTTCCAGGCCTTGTTGCCCAGGGGCACGCCCCGTGTGATCGATTGTCGAACATCTTGCAACACCTCTTCGCCCATCAGCCGATTCACGGTCGCCAGCCAGTTCTGCGGCCGGCCCATAGGCCAGGGCTGCACCCAGCACCCGCTCGAACGCGAGATAATCATCATCCTTCTGGAACAGAGGCAGGTGCATCGCCCGCCGATTCGAAACGTGATAGACAAGCCCGAGCTTCGTAATACGTGGCGGTCGTCCCAATGCCCAAAGCTTACCAGGGCCGCTCATGATGTCAAGGAAATGATTCCGACACCTTTTCCCATCCCATCGAGTGCCGCGACATCGTCGGCGACACCATCAACGACACGGTGACGGTCGGGAACATCGACCGGCTCCCCGGCAGCCGTTTGAAGTCCGACCCGGCTGAGACCGACGAGGGGGGGGCTTCGTCGCCACCGCCAGCGGCGACACCAAGGTGGCGACGGCTTAGCGGAACAAGCCCTTGCCGTTGGTCTTGCTTGTGCGAACCTTTTCTGATAGAATAGTGGAGTGCGAAGCTAAATGATCCTACATGGCTACCGTTTGGGAAAGCGTCATGGCACGAGTGTATTTGGAAACCAGCTTTGTCAGCGCCTACGTGACTGACCGAAACGACACGGCGAGCGCGTATCGGCGGCAAGTGAGCACCACCTGGTGGACGGAGCAGCGGGGCAAACATGAGCTATTCGTCGCGGAAGAGGTTCTGGCAGAGCTATCGCACCCGAACTTCCGACACCGCGCTGACGCAATTGCGTTGATTCAAAAAATTCCGCTCTTGTCTATGAGCGAAGACGTTCGGGGGCTGGCGAAGATACTGGTGCGTGAGAAAGTGATGTCCGGGCCGGTTGCCGGCGACGCGATTCACGTGGCGGTTGCGACCGTTCACGGCATAGAGTACATGCTGACCTGGAACGTCCGGCATCTGGCCAATGCGAACAAACTCGAGCATCTGCGGACCATTTGTCGGCGGGTCGGATACGTGCCGCCACAGATTGTGACGCCGGACATACTGTGGGACTACAAAGAATGAGCATGGTTGAAGCGAGTAATATGGTGCCCGACCCACTGATCGACGAGGTGCGGGCGATTCGACGGGCGATTTCGGAGCAATTCGGGAACGACATCGATCGGCTCTGCGACTATTTGCAGGAGTTGGAACGTCAGCATCCCGAGCGGCTCGTCGAACCCGCAGCCACCGCCGAAGGGCAAACGCCGCCGAGCCGGCGAGCGTGAGTCGTTGTCAGGCAAAGCCCGCGGCGAGGCTTTGGTGGTTATTCCAGGCGTATTAGCGCGGGCCTTGCCCGTGCCACCCTCGGTAACGTTACGATTTGCCCGACGACTTTCCGAGGTGGCCCTTGACCATGTTCCGCGCCGCACGCTTTCCCTTCGTGCCGGCGCAAAAATGACTGCGGACCCGACCTACGAAGCTACGGAATCCATTCCCGACGATCCCCGGCGTTCGCACGGTTGAACTCCTCGTTAAGCCCCTCGCCTCATTCATGGCCACGCAAGCGTGGACCATGCCACCCGCCAAGCGGCTGCGGCACACGCTG
>JAGLWJ010000582.1 GCA_023133475.1 Phycisphaerae bacterium
GTGTCGGGCGGATCAGCGAGGCAAACGTGGCAGAAGCCATGCGACTGGTGCGCACCGCCCTGCTCGAAGCCGACGTGCATGTCGATGTGGTCAAAGAGTTCTGCAACGACGTGCAACAAAAAGCCCTCGGCGAGGAAGTCATCAAGACCCTCAAGCCGGACCAGCTCATGATCAAAATCGTTCATGACGAACTGGTCAGACTTATGGGGCCTGTGGACCCGCGCATCCCATTCGCCTCGCCAGGCCCAACCATTCTACTTCTGGCTGGTTTGCAAGGCTCGGGCAAGACCACCACCTGCGGCAAGCTGGCCAAGATAATTATGGAGCGGGCCAAACGCCCGCTGTTGGTGGCTGCTGACTTGAAGCGTCCAGCAGCCATCGACCAGCTCGAGGTTATCGGGCAACAGATCGGGGCTTCGGTGTACACTGAGCGGGGGCACCTCAACGTGGTCAAGGTCTGCCGCAACGGGATCAAAGAGGCCCGCAAGACCGACCGCGACGTGGTGATCATCGACACCGCCGGGCGATTGGCCATCGACGAGGAGATGATGGCGGAAGTGGCGAAGGTCGCCCAGGTGACCACCCCGCATCAGATTTACCTGGTGCTCGACGCCATGACCGGGCAGGACGCCGTAGCCACCGCCAAAGCTTTCAATGAGCGGCTCGAACTCGACGGGTGCATTCTCACCAAGTTCGACAGCGACACCCGCGGTGGAGCCGCCCTGTCGGTCAAAAAGATCACCGGAAAACCCATCAAGTTCATGGGTGTGGGCGAGAAGCTCGACGCACTCGAACCATTCCATCCCGACCGCATCGCCGGGCGAATCCTGGGCATGGGCGACATGCTAAGCCTCATCGAGCAGGCTCAGAAGCAGTTCGACAAGGAGGAATCCGCCAAGCTCGAAGCCAAGATGGCCAAGGGGCGAATGACCCTGGACGATTTCCTAGGCCACCTTCGCAAAATGAAGAAGATGGGGTCGATGAAGGAGCTGCTCAAGAAGATTCCCGGCATGGGAAGTCAGGTCGGCGAGATGGAGATCGACGACGGCGAGTTGGGGCAGTACGAAGCCATCATCCTCTCCATGACCGCCAAGGAGCGTAAGAGCCCGAGTGTCATCGATGCCTCCCGGCGGCGGCGTATCGCCAGGGGGAGCGGAACTGAACCACAGGATGTCAGCGGTCTGGTAAAATCATTCAACCAGATGCGTGACGCCATGAAAGCCATGTCGGGCATGTCCATGCTCGAGCGGATGAAGTTCGGGACCAAGCTCTCGCAGATGGCTGCCGGCGGGGGGGAGATGCCCAAGTTCAAGTCTTCGACCAAGGCTCGCCAACGCCCAGCATCCAAAAAGGACCGCCGCAAAGGTCGCAAACGTCGCTAGGGCAAGCAAGAGGCTGTAGGGCGGGTTCCACCCGCCTTCTTTGCTGAATCAGTGCGGCTTCTTGTAGGGTGGGTGGAGCTTCGCGGAGCGAAGCGCAACCCACCGCACCGGTTGGTGGGTTCCACCTCGCTCCGCGAGGTTCCACCCACCCTACGTCTGTAAGGCGGGTTTTACCCGCCTTCTTGAATAGCGCGGTTGGTGGAGCTTCGCGGAGCAATGAGCGA
>JAGLWJ010000583.1 GCA_023133475.1 Phycisphaerae bacterium
CTGGGGAACAAAGAACTGAAAACGTCGCCAAGTCGGCATTTTCCATTTTCCATTTGCTGCGGCGGGTAGAACCCGCCCTACGTTGCTGGAGAGTGTATCCTAACCCTAGCTTCAAGGAGGTAGCATGATGCACAAGAACCAAAGAGCATTTACCCTGGTTGAATTATTGGTTGTGATTTCGATCATCGCACTGCTGATCAGTATATTGCTTCCGTCATTGAGACAGGCTCGGGAGCAGGCCAAGCTGGTCAAGTGCGGTGCCAATCTGCACCAGATAAGCCTGGCTCAAGAGGTGTACGCCAACAACTACGGCGACTGGTATCCAGCCTGGTCGTGTTGGCACGTATGGGGTTATTACGGGACAGAGAAGGACGGCGAGAACGGCGACGACGAAGGCCCCGCCTGGACAGAGCAGTTGCGCGACGACGGCTCTCTGCGTAGCATCGACATCTACCAATGCCCCAGCTTCCCACGGGAGGTCATTGTCGCCTATTTCCAGGGCGCCTACGCCGCCTGCCAACGCTACGGCGAACGGGCCACCAGAAGGGACCGGATTCGTTATCCTCTCCAGTTTGTCCTGAGTGGGGACTGCACTAACCCGTTTTTCTACGCCCCGCCGTTCGGCACCAACGAACCCTTGGACATCGACGATGCCGATATGGACAACGCGACCCAACGGTCTCTTGATTGGAGTCGCCCTGCCCATGCCGGCAAAACAAACAATGTTCTGTTCGCCGACGGGCACGTGCTGCCTTACACGGAATTCCGCGCCAATGAGATGACGCATGATACCCTGCAGCGCGGTATCGACTGGGGTGAACTCGATCTCAAATAGGAGGGCTATAGGTTAATGAAGGAGCTTAATTTGACAAGGGCGCATTATGGGTCGGCGGTGTGGTTTGTGGCGGTTGGATTGTGCGTGTGCCTGCCGGTGCAGGCTCAGTTGCCCACCGACCCGCTTCCTGCTCGCCAGGTGCCCGTGAGTGAAGACTCGCGGATAGTGCGCAACGACGGCGACACGGTCGCGACGATCTTTTCGACGAGAATCCATGTGCCTGATGCACCCTGGTTGCGGTTGAAATTCGACGAGGCACTGCTGTCAGGTGCTTTGGGGGATGGGACGGAATCGTACCTGGTGATAACCTCCCTTGCAGACGGGGCGCACCAGACGATGGATGCCGCCAACCTGAAGCAATGGCGGTATACGTCAGCCTACTTCAACGGTGATGCGGTTCTGGTCGAGCTTGTCGCTCATCCGGGCACCGGCCCCAACCGCATCGTCATGAGCGAGGTTGTCGCGGGGATCGAGCCTGGGCCTTTGCGGTCGATCTGCGAGTTATACGACGACCGGGTCCCGTCGGATGACGCGAGGCTGGGGCGGATCGTGCCGGTCGGATGCACCGCCTGGATAATCGACGATGCCGGCCACTGCTTCCTAAGCGCCGGCCATTGTGTCAACGAAGACTTTCAGGTGGTCGAGTTCAACGTGCCCCTGTCGAACGAGGACGGCACACAGAACCATCCACCGCCTGAGGACCAATATGCCATCGATTCCACTTCGATTCAGTATATAGGCCCCTCGACCGGGAATGACTGGTGTTACTTTGGATGCTTCCCGAATTCGACGACGGGTCTGAGGCCGGACCAGGCTCAGGGTGCGTGGTTCACGCTGGCATCGCCGCCGCCGATGGAGGATCAGACGCTTCGCATCATCGGCTATGGCACGGTGGGCTACCCCATTTCGCCGACGTGGAACAGCGTGCAGAAGACCAGCACCGGGCCTTACGTCTCACTGAGCGGCAGTTGGTTTCGGTACGTAATCGACACCACCGGGGGCGATTCCGGTGGGGTGGTCGTGCTGGAGGAGACGGGAGAAGCCATCGGCATCCACAGCGTCGGAGCTTGCTATGTCGGCGGCGGAGCCAACGGCGGAACGACCATCGACAACTCCTACCTGCAAATTGCGTTGGCCAACCCGTTTGGTGTTTGCGATGTGGATTGCAACGGCAACGGCGTGAGGGACGAGGACGACATCACCACGGGCACCAGCACGGATTGCGACTCGAACGGGCTGCCCGA
>JAGLWJ010000584.1 GCA_023133475.1 Phycisphaerae bacterium
GGACGGGTTTACTGAATGTTTACGTGGGTCGAGTCTGCGGACCCGACCTACAAACTGGGCGGTTCAAGAAAACCTGTAATGTAGAGGCAGTTTCGTATTGATTTATTGAAACTCCTGTGTAAGCTGGTTAGTTAGCAGCAATCGTTTGCTATGCTATTCCAAGGGCACTTGGCTGCTTTCGCCACCCTGGGGTATAGGGAGGTTGATTATGCAAGCCGGTACTGTTATGAACAAATCCGCCGGCCTGATTCGAGTTCTGATAGTTGACGACCACCAGCTTTGCCGAGAGGGGCTGCACGTTCAGTTGGAGTCACAAGTCGACTTCACGGTGGTAGGCGAAGCCGCCAATGCGGACGAAGGGCTTTCCGAGGCCTTGCGACATAAGCCGGACCTTGTGCTGATGGACATCGAGATGCCCGGGGTGAGCTGCTTTGATACGATACGCCGCATCCACGAACAGTTGCCCGGGACCAAGGTCGTCATTCTGAGCGGGCACACCAACGACGAACAGATCAGCCAAGCGGTGAAAGCCCAGGCTCAGGGATACGCGGTGAAGGAGGAGGGGTTCGCCCAGGTTTGCAAGGCAATCAGGGACGTGATGTGCGGCAAGATGCACTATGCTCAAGAGGTGCTCGATCGCATCAAGACCAGCAATGGGCAACTTACTTTCGATAGCCATCCGCACACCCGCCTGGAGACGCTAACCCCCCGCGAGCGCGAGTTGCTCGTGCTGTTGGCCCAGGGCTACAGCCTCAAGGAAGCCGGCAAGGCGCTACATGTAAGCTACAAGACCGTTGACAAACACAAAGTCAACCTCATGAAAAAACTGGACATTCATGATCGGGTCGAGTTGGCTTTGTTCGCCGTCCGGGAAGGCTTGGTTCAGCCGCAATCCCACCGCCCCTCCAGCGGTTTACGCTGATACAGGGCAATCACATGCGGAGAATTGAGAATTGAGAATGAAGAATGGAGAAGAAGCACGCTGATCGTAACTGAGAAAACGGCGTAATTACAGTTGTAGGGCGGGTTCCACCCGCCTTTATGGCATAGTGCGGCGGGTGGAACCCGCCCTACATCTGCTTGACGAGACATTTATAATACACCTATGATGTGTGGCGTAGCGGTGTCGCTTAAGCCCCGCGGTATGCGTGGGAGGCATGGTGCGAAGGCTTGATGCTGCCGCGAACTTGTGCAAGCCTGCTCCCACGGTGCCCTCAGGTTCCGTGGAGAGAGGGTTTGTCGTAATCTGAAAATAGCTTGGCGCAAAAGGAGTACGCTGATGGGTCGGTTACTCGAGGTTCCCCACGGATACCGATGGGTTTTGTTTTCCGCAATTGCGGCGAGCTTGGGGGTCTACCTCGCCTGCACCGCCAGTTCAACACCGCAACGGGTGGAAGGGCCGCCGGTGACCGGCAACATGGTGCCCCTACTCACTATTGTGGAACCGGCGTGGAATCTCTCCATTGGCCAAGGGGCCAATTTCTCGATCTCCTGGTCCGATCAGGACCGGGATTCGGCGGCGATGATCTCGTTTTCGCTGGTCAACACCAGCCCGGAATCCAGCCCGCAAACGGTCCTGCTGGTCGAGGGCATCCCGGAAAACGATTCGGCGGCTTCCGATACGATAACCGTCACCACCACCTTTGTGCCGCGTGGGCAGTACTATTTGCAAGGCACCATTGCCGACGGCACAAGCACCCCGATCACCACCTTCGCCACCACTGCGAGCCCTGCCAGCACCAAAATTGTCGTCACTATCACAGAAGCCCAAGCCACTCCCAGCAATAGACCGCCCTCCATCCATGTAGTCAAGCCGTCGTTCAACCTGTCCGTAACGCTTGACGATGCTATCGAGATTCTGGTCCAACCATCCAGCTCGCTCCCGGTTCCGAATATCCCCTACGACCCGGACGACGAGACCCTATTGTATATCTCGCTGGACCTGGACGACGATCCACGAACCGGCGACCCGTTGAACCCCGATGCGGATGAACTCATTGTGTTGTTGGATTCGCCGATAGCGATTCCGGAAAATTCCTATGAACAACTCGAGCCGATCCTGATTTCAGTGGACTTGGCGCGTTTCCCGATTCGTGAGGACGGTGCTCCTTACTTCATCCGGGCGACCATTGTTGACGGCGTCAATGAACCGCGCAATGCCTATGCCACCGGAAGCATCAACGTTACCCGCGTAGCCAGCGGTCGTGTTGACCTGGGCAAGGTGGGCGGAACCCTCACCGGTGCCACCTGGCTTGGCTTCGATCCGAGAGCCCGCCTTGGCACCAGCATGGTGGGGATCGGCAACTTCGATTACACACCCGGCGAGGGGCTCGACGACCCCAACCGCGATGTGGTCGATGATTGTCTGCTGGTTTCTCAGTTTGGGGTTCCCACCGGGCGCCCGCCGATCGGGGAGGCCTATCTTATCTATGGGTTGGACGGTCGCCGGTTTGGCGGGCGAATCAACGTCAACACCGTGGGGACAGAGGTCGATGGGGCCACTTTCATGGGGCCTGAGCCGCGCATTTCAAATGAGACCAACGGTATTACCTCGGTTGGCTACATCCCGGATATCAGCGGGGACGGGCGCCCGGAGCTGCTTTTCGGATGCTCGCATACGGATGGGATCCGGCAACATCGCGACGACGACCCGAGTGATACACAATCGGGTGATCGTGAAGAATTGGTGGCCAAAATCCAACGCAACAACGTGGAGGTGATCCCCTTGAACCCTTACGGTGAGGAGGAGGAAGCAGAGTTCACCACCAGAGTTTACGAGGGCGTGATCGACACGGTGTTGGACCTGAACGATCCAGGTAACCTGGACTATAACTCGGCGGACTTTCTGACTTGGGGTGGCGAGCAAACAGATGAGGGGTTCACACCGACCCGGTGGCCCGTAATTCTGTTCGATGATCTTACTTCGTTGGTCATCCCTGATTTCTACACCTTCCGCTGGGATGAGATTGAGATTATCGACGCCACGTTGTTCATCAACGTATGGTCACGAGGCAGCGATTCGGATGTCCACACTTTACTAAGGCCCATCTACGAGACCACGACGCTTACGACATTCTCCGGCGGAGAAGCACCCGTAGAGGATGTGCAATACGACAAGGACACCGTGAGTGGGAGCGGATTCAAGAATATCGTCACCGGCGAGAATTCCGTGGACGTAACCGATACGATTCAGGATATCTTTGCCAACCGTCACGATCTGTTCGGCTGGATTGTCATTCCTGCCGAGGGGCAGGCAGTGTCCTTCGATTCCAGTGATACGGGCGCGACGAGGAGCAGGCCTCGCTTGGAGATTCACTACAGTAGGCCTGTCCAGACCGGTTCCAATCTCGACGGGTGTTATCCGGACCTGTTGCCCAACAACACCTCCAACAACATCCTTGGTGGTGAAGACGACATTATTGCCGGAAGGTCGAATTACGAGAGCTTGGGCATGGTGGCGATGGTCTACAGCGAAAACCGAGATACTGAATACCTGCTCTTTGGCGAAGAGGCTGCGTTAAGTGCGCGGCGTCTGCGCCGGGCGACAACCCCCTTGGCTCTCGCCGGCCAACAACCAAATAGAGACACTGGAAGCAACCATTGGGCACCTGGCCAAGGAGTAGCCATCAGCGGCAGTCAGTCACGTACCGCGGGGGCGAGATTCCAGGTATGCATGTATGACGTCGTGGATGATCGCAATCTGAGGCAGGGGCCGGTGAGATCATTGTTCGGCCAGCGAGTAGGATTCTTGCCTGATATCGGCAACGATCAAAGACCGGAGATCATCATCTCTGCCCCGTGGAACGAAAAGGACGTCGAAGATCTGCGCTCGCGATACCCACATCTGAGTAATGACGAGATCTCCCACATTGCTTCCCGACCGCACAGGGGCAACATCGTTATTTACCATGGTCAAGACTATAACGCCTATTACGAAAAGGGTAGCGGGCAACTAGTGAATTCGACCTGGCCGCACTTCAATCGTACCACGCCGCAGGGAAGTTGCTCCCCGCCGATCCGCTCGCGAGAGTTGGATATTGGCGTGGAGTATGAGTTCACTGTCATTTTCGGCGAGAACCCGGAGGATGAATTGGGCGATGCCAGCTCGGCAGAGGACTTCAACCTGGATGGTTCCCCGGATGTCCTGTGTGGTGCACCTTATGCTGATGGCCCAATGGGGGAGGATTCGGGCACCACTTACATAGTCTACATGCGTCAGGACAATGACGATCAGGTGATACGGTTGGCCAACGCCAACTTCCCCTCGTTGCGCCCTCCGATGTTGCGTATCCGCGGCGATCAGGCGGGTGATCGGATCGGGTGGGCTCAGGAGAGCGTGCTGGACATCAATGGTGATCGGATTGACGACGTGGTGCTGGCTTCGCCGTATGCGGATGCGGGCGGAGTTCCGGCAGGGGATTGCTCGGTGGACGTGGGCACCAACGGTGGGGCCGGCGGGAGCAACGCTTCGTTCAACGCTTGCCGGACCCAGTTCGGCGATGCCGACCTTTCCTCGGACCATAGCTGTGCCGTGTTCGACTACAACAACGACCGCCGCGTAGACGACCTTGATGCCGAGGTGTTCGCCGGCGGCGACTGTCCCGTCGATAATGGGATCGTGGCGGTGGTGTTTGGCGGGATTACCTTGGATGGCGACCGCCTCGTCCGCCAGATCGCCACCCCCGATCTGCCCGGAACGATCTTCTATGGGACAAGTGCCGGTGATCGTGCCGGTCACGACGTAGCCTCCGCCGGCGACTTCAACCGCGACGGTTACGGCGACCTGTTGATCAGCGCTCCCGGAGTGCAGGCCACCGACGATGACGGCAGGACTCGCGTGGGCGTGGTTTACCTGATCTTCGGCGGGCCGCACCTCAACAACAAAAAGTTCAACCTGGCAGAGGTGGGCACCATTGATCTGCCCGGGATCGTTTTCCTGAGCCCTTACGAAGCCGGTGCTCCCAACGAGGCTCCGCCGCAGTATGTTGCGGGGCTGGGTGATTTGAATAACGACGGGTTCGACGACATCAGCATCGGGAACCCGCTGGCGGACTTTGTGGATGATTCGCTCCCGCAGCAGCCCGGCAGTTCCGGCACCGACCTGACCACCGGTCGCCGCCGCGACGCGGGCGAGATTTATATGATCTATGGTCATAACATCGCGGAGTACGCCCAATAGTTATCCGCGAACCGGTGGTGCCGGGGAGGCGTAGAAACCCCGTGCAGGCTTGTGCTGCAAACGCGGCTGTGGGGTGGGTGGAACCTGCCGCAGGCA
>JAGLWJ010000585.1 GCA_023133475.1 Phycisphaerae bacterium
TGCCGTATGCATCGTAGCGTATGTCCGGCAAATTCCCCAGGTCGTCGACGCGAACCCAGTCGATGATGGCGGTGTTGGCCGCCGGGTCGCACTCGTCGGGAATCCAGTTTCCATTGCAGTCCTGGCTGGTGCCGGCAATGATGTCGCATTTGTCGGGGATACCGTTCGGCTGACAGTCTTCACTGGTGCCGGAGGCGAGGTCGCACTCATCGGGAATGCCGTTCGACTGGCAGTCCCGGCTGGAGCCGGCGGCGATGTCGCACTCGTCGGGCACACCGTTTGGCTGACAGTCATGGCTGGTTCCGGAGGCGAAGTCACACTCGTCGGGAATCCCGTTCGGCTGGCAGTCCTGGCTGGAGCCGGCGGCGATCTCACACTCGTCGGGAATCCCGTTCGGCTGGCAGTCCTGACTGGAGCCGGCAGCGATCTCACACTCGTCGGGAATGCCGTTCGTCTGGCAGTCTTCGCTGGTGCCTCCGGCGATGTCACACTCGTCAGGGATGCCGTTGGGCTGGCAGTCCTGGCTGGTTCCGGCGGCGATGTCCTGGGCGTCATCAATGCCGTTGCCGTTGCAGTCCGGACCGCTCTGGCACTCATCGGGGATTCCGTCGCCGTCGGTATCCTGGCTGGTTCCTCCGGCGATGTCGCACTCGTCGGGGATGCCGTTGGGCTGACAGTCTTCGCTGGTGCCCACCACGATATCGTAATCATCGGGAACGCCGTTGCCGTTGCAATCGAGTTCGCACTCATCGGGAATTCCGTTCGGCTGACGGTCTTGGCTGCTGCCGGCGAGGACGTCACATTCGTCGGGAATGCCGTTCGGCTGACAGTCCTGGCTGGTGCCGACGGCGATGTCCTGGGCGTCCTCAATGCCGTTGCCATTGCAGTCATTAGAAACCTCGCACTCGTCGGGGATGCCGTTGTGGTTGGAATCTTCGCTGGTGCGGACAGCCAGGAAGGCATGGTCTCGATGGTCGGGGGCTTCGCCGATGCCCACAATCGCACCGGCGTTATTGATGTCGCGTGCTTCTTTCAGTTCCCATTCACAGCCGGGAACGAGATGGTCGTTAAGATCCACCATCGCGCCGCCTTGCCAGAGAAAAGCGTGCTTGCTGGATCGCTGCTTTTCAGGTATCGCGCCCCCGGTATTTGAAGCGCCGACCACGTGCCCGAAATCGTTGATCCCGTAAGCCGCACCCCACGTGCCGCCGAGAGTGCCGAGGTCTTGCATTCCATTGATGCAGTCCCACAGAAAGGCGTGCTCCTCCCCAGACCAGGTCCACGAAATGCCGACCACCTGGCCCAGGTTGTTGATGTCGAAGGCTTCGCTGCCCGCCTCGCCGAGCGACCCGAGGTCTTGCATCCCGTTGATGCTGTCCCACAGGAAGGCGTTCCCGGAATAGCCGACCACCTGGGCGTGGTTGTTGATGCGGTAGGCGTAGCTACCTCCGTAGCCGGGGAGCGTCCCCAGGTTGGTCATCGTGCCGTTCTGCCAGAGGAAGGCAGAATTGGCCACGCTACCGGTGTCACCATGGCCGACCACCTGCCCTAAATCATTGATCCCAAAGGCTTCGGTGTAACCGCCGCCGGGCAGCGTACCCAAGTCGGTCATCCCTCCACCAACCCCCCAGAGGCAGGCATGAAAACCGGCGTTATTGTCAAAATCAGAACCGCCGACCACCACTCCGGCATTGTTGATATCCCAGCCGTAGCTGTACGTCCCATCCGGCAATGTGCCGAGGTGAACCATCCCACCTCCCCCGGGAGTCCATCTGAAGGCGCGAAAGGCGTTACCGGCTTCCCCGATCCAGTGCGAATAGCCGGTGGCTTGGCGGCTCTCGTTGACGCCATATCCCCAACTCCAGCCGAGGCCGAGATGGCCTAGGTCGATGATTATGAAGTTCCCTCCAGCAGCGATATCGCACTCGTCAGGAATCCCATTCGGTTGACAGTCTCCGCTGGAGCCGGCGGTGATGTCGCACTCGTCGGGGATGCCGTTGGGCTGGCAATCCGTGCTGCCGCCGCAACCCAACGGATGGCCGATGCAGTAACCCACATTGCAATCTATGTCACAGGCGTCCGGGACGCCGTTGCCGTTGCAGTCGGGATCGCACTCGTCCGGAACGTCGTTGAGGTCGTAGTCCTCACTCGTCCCTGCGGCGATGTCGCACTCGTCGGGGATGCTGTTGCTGTTGCAATCGACACTGGTGCCCATAGCGATGTCGTAACTGTCGGGGATGCTGTTACCGTTGCAATCGGGCTCGCAGTCGTCCGGAACGTCGTTGCCGTTGACGTCCGAGCTGGCACCGTCGGCTATGTCGCACTCGTCGGGAATCCCGTTCGGCTGGCAGTCCTCGCTGGTGCCGGCGGTGATGTCGAACGAGTCTGAGACGCTGTTGTCGTTACAGTCCGGGGCAAGGCATCGGAGATTGGCCCAGAACCCGGCGTATGGGTCCCCGCCGAACGAGTAGTTGCACACCCAGGGCGGGTCGTTTTGGCCAAAGCGGTCGTAGGTGAGTCCGGTCTCTGCCTCACCGGCGCGGATCCACCCCGCTTGATCCGTCGAAAACGTCACCACCATCCAGACCACACTCGGAATGACTACCCGATCCGGCTCGTAGTTCAGGGTCACGAGTTGCATATCGGGGACGTTGGACCACGTGGCTGTCGTGCCCGGAATCAGCGTGCCCCCCCAGCCCGGGCAATTGGTCCAGAGTTCTGCGGTGACGTTGAATGAACCCCCACCGCCGCCGTTGACCATGAGGTCGTAATAGACCAGTTCGCGGGCGCCGGTTCCGGCAAGGGTGATATCATCAGCCAGCGCCCGCCCGGCCCCAGGGGACCAGAGGGTTTCAACCGGATCAACCTCGTTGCTGTACCGTCCGAATGGGCAGGTGATCGTGGCACACTCCGTGCCCACGCCCTGGAACATGCCCCCGCTCGCCAGGCAATCGTCCAGTGGGAGTTCGACGCAACTCCCGTCGTCTGAGTTGCAGCACGCCCCGAGTGCCGCACACTCATCGGGGACTCCGTCGCCGTCGGTGTCTTCACTCGTTCCGGCTGCGATGTCGCACTCGTCGGGAATGCTGTTGAGGTTGCAATCCTGGCTGTTGCCCAGGGCGATGTCGGACGAGTCCGAAATTCCGTTCTCATTGCAGTCCGGAGCGATGCACCGGAGATTGGCCCAGAACCCCGCGTGGGAGCCCTCCCCAAACCAGTAGTTGCACACCCAGGGTGGGCCGCTGTGCCCAAAGATGTCGTCGGTGAAACCGGTCTCCGCCTCATCGGCGCGGATCCACCCCGCTTGATCTGTCGAAAACGTCACAACCATCCACACCGTAGTCGGAATGGTCACCTGATCCGGCTCGTGGGTCAGAAGCACGACTTGCGCATCTGGAACGTTGACCCACGTGGTTGTCGTGCCCGGAATCAGCGTGCCTCCCCAGCCCGGACAATCGGTCCAAAGCTCCGCAGTGACGTCAAATGAGCCACCTCCGCCGCCGTTGACCATCAGGTCGTAATAGACCAGTTCGCGCGCTCCGCTGCCGGCAAGTCTCATATCATCGGCGACCGCCAGCCCAGCCCCAGGGGCCCAGAGGAGTTCGGCCGGATCAATCTCGTTGCTATACCGTCCGAACGGGCAAGTGGTCGTAGCACACTCCGTGCCAACACCCTGGAACATGCCCCCCGCGGCGAGACACTCGCCGAGCGATGTTTCGGTGCAACTCCCGTCATCCGGATTGCAGCACGCCCCCGTGCATTCGTCAGGGATTCCATCGGTGTTGATGTCCTCACTCGTGCCGGCGGCGATGTCGCACTCATCGGGAATCCCGTTGGTGTTGCAATCCGGGCTGATGCCGTCGGCGATGTCACACTCGTCGGGAATCCCGTTGCTGTTGCAGTCCCGGCTGGTGCCGTTGAGGATGTCGGAGGCGTCGTCGTGCCCGTTGAGGTTGCAATCGAACACCGGGTCTTCATTGGCAAGGATCACGGACCGCCCGTTGTTGTCCTCGTCGAACTCGGTGACGGCGTCGGCCTCATCGGCGACGGCAAAGACCTCCACCGACCCGCCCGCAAACGGCGCGGCAGCCTCCCATAGCCACGAAACGTCCTCGTGCCCACCGGCGGCGATAGGCCCTGCCACCGGTAGCGTCGCCAAAACCTCACCGTCCACCGCATCACGCCGCAGAACCACATCGAAGTTGGACACCTCCACGCCCGAAAGATTGACCACGCGCAGCGTGAGCAGCCGATCGAACGGCTTGGGCTTTTCCACCACGATCTCTTCAATCGCAATGTCTGGTCTCATCACCGCCGCCACCGCGGTGTTATTGGTCCTATCGCCGTCATTTTGCACCTGGTTCGGATCAACCACCACGTAGATGTCGCGGGGATCAGTCGAGGCGGGAACCTCCCACTCGACACCGGCCTCAGCCTCATCCCCACCCACCAAGGGACCGGCGATCGTCTGAATCGAACCGAGCAGCGTGCCACCGGCGCCGGGATCGCCGTCGTAAAACCCCACCTCCACGTTGACGGTGGGAGAATCTCCAACACTGCGAACGGTTGCGGTGATCGCAACCGTTTCACCGCCAACCGGGTTCCCGGGGGTGATAGTCACATTGTCAGCCGTCACCGCCAGGTCAATACCTGCCGTATGCCGCAACACACACAAATCGCTCGCCCCGGGCACGGGCACATCATCCACCACAAACTCCTCGCCACCGATCTCCAAGGTGCGAGTCGTATACGAAACCTGTTGCTTGCCGTAGGCGATCAGCAGGTCCCCGCTTGCCAGGTAGGCGGGGCTCATGAACCGTTCCATGGTGTCGTCGAACGTAAGCTGAACGGGCTTGCTCCAGACATTCAGGCCTGCATCGTACAGCGCCTGCCAGATGTCCACCGCCTCCTGCGAGGTCATTTGCCATACCAATACCACCTGTCCGGAATCGCCCCGTGTCAGGCGGAAGTCCATCGCACCACCGTTGAGCCCCGGACTGGCAGCCACCACCAGGTCGGTCAGGTCCAGGCTGCCGGCGGTGACGATCTCTCCACCCCGGAACCAGGCGAACAGGAACTGACCCGGGCCGGTGGCCACCACCTGCGGATTGTCATCGAGGATGTCGGGCTCGTTGGTCAGACGTTGTGGTGCCGACCATGTGGCACCATCGAACGCGATGGCGTACAGTTCCATGTCACCCGTGGTTTCGAGATCGCCGTCCATATCAGCGGAGTAAAGATACAAGGCATTGGACCCGTCAAAGGCCATCGCAGACTTGACGATGGACGCAACACCAGCGGCTACTACCCCCGGGGCTGACCACGACGAACCGTTCCACAAACAATAATGAACCGTATTGACTTCCGTCGCGGATCCGATCGGATTGTTGGCTGCGTTGCTCACCCAGGTCAACAAAGCCTGACCGTTGGCAGCCGCTGATACTTGAGGGCTGCGGTCCAGATATCCGTTGCTGGTCAGGTTGATCTGGCTGGACCACGTTTGGGCGGCTTCATCGAAACGAGCGGCGGCCACGTCCATGTGGGCTGCCATCGTCTCCAGGTCGCTATCTTCGGGCAGGGCTGAATCAACGTTCTCCCACGCCGCCAACAGATCACCGTTCGGCAAGGCTGTAAGCGATGGGGAAAAGTCGGCGGTCCCGTCGTCGGCAACCACCACGGGCGGCGACCAGAGACCGTTCGTTGATGCCGAGAACATCAGCTCGGTCCCGTTGACCGTGCTGCGCTCCGGATCGTCGTACACCCAGACGAGCCGTCCCTCGTTCCCGATCGCAACCAGAGAAGGGCTCGGATAAGGGAAGATGTCGCTTTGCAGGACGGATTCAACCGAGCGGGGGCTGCCTCTTCCCACCGAACTCGGCAGGCCCTGGGGGTAGAACTTGGCGTAGCCCGGTACGAGATGGTCCCGCGGCAGCAGGGTGAACTCCGACCCGCCGATACCACCGCGCAGCAGCGAGCCGGCGAGAGGATCAGTCCCCCCGGTGTAGAGGTCCCACTTGTAATCGAGGATGGGCCATTCGCGCGTGTACACCCAGACGACCAGCTTCAGCGAACCGGAGAAGCCGATCGACACGCTCTTGAGCGTTGGCTCGGCGGGATATTGAAGAACCAGGGGCGCGTAACCGGCGAGATTCCCCTCGAACGCAGCCACGTCCGCCACACCCACGCCAGCCCGCACGCCGGCTTTGGGCTTGACCGTATATGTCCCTTCTAGATCGGGGAGGAAGGGGTCTTCATTCCAGCCTGTCACGGCGATCGAAGCCAACAATTCCGCCCCGACCTTCCCCTGCCAATACACGGGAATCGGTATGACCCACACCCATACGACATAGTACTTGGGCGTGGGAGGAAGGTTTTTGGAGGCGCTGAGCCCCGCTTCCAACGATCCTCCCGGCTTCCACTCGGTTCCGTCGTACTTCCAGGTGGCTTTGCCGCCCACGTTGAAATTCCAATCCCCGCCGCCAAACTTGCTCGCCGCGGAACCGCCCGTGCCCAGCGTGCCCGCTCCCGCAGTCGCGGTCCCGTCGCCCAGGACCTCCGGGCTAAGCTTAAATCCGATCGTTACTTCATAGGGTTCGCTGCCGAACACCGGCATCCAATCAGGGATTGCCCCGGCGCCGACGCCCTCCATGGGCAGGGTGACCTCCTGCGATGCCTGCACATACTTCAACTGGTTGGATGCCGGAATGCTCCACTCTTCGGTGGGCAGGCCCGGGGGCAGGGGGATCACCTTGAGATTGGCCACACGGGGACCCGATCTGACCGGAGGATCGCTCGCGGTTTCGGCGACTACCGTCAGCAATCCGTTCTCGCCGAAATCGGAGCCCATATCAAACGTATATTGCCAAACGCTCCCGCTGCCGGTTCCCTCAAATTCCCCTTTCGGCGTAATGAACTTGACCACGCCCGGCGTATGCCCCGCCCAGTCCACAGTGGCGGTGAAGGTGTGGTCCAGTTCAATGCCGTCCAGGAAATACACCTTCGCCTTGTCGAAGCTGACGTAATCGCTTTCCACATTCTCGATCTTGATGCACCAATCCCGCCAGATGCCCTCAAAATCGAGGGCGAAGTACGCGTCGTCCAGTTGCGGCGTACCCACGTAGGTCAGTTGAAACTCCATGTACTCACCTGGGCACAGGATCGCGGGAAACGCGGGGGTCGGGCCGTCGGTAAGCCTGACATCAATCTCGGGGGGAGGTGAACAAGTGCAGTGATTCTCGGGAATGGCACACCGGTCGCACCAGTCCGGCTGGGTCCACCATCCAATCACCCACTCGATATCATCCTCGAACGATTGCCCCGTGGCGTTCATATATGTCTCGAGCCCATTGTACCAGTCCGCCGAGCTATCGAGGTCCAAACCCAGCGTGTACGTCGAGCGCAGCTCCGTGATCTTAAACCACAGGTCGGTGATCGCTTGATCGGGACTGGTGTTGGTTATCCGGTAGTCCACCACGAACTTGTATCGCCGGTTCTCGGGGCCGAACAGGGCGAAGCCCACTTGGGACAGCTCGATATTGGACATGAGCGCCCGGCCTCCGCCTACCCTGTCGGCGATCATTACGCCACCACGGCAGGCGTCTGAGCCGACACTGACGTCACTGCGGTCTGAAGCAACCGCAATCTTGCCGGGGCTAGGGAATTCCCGGCACACCGGTCTCGGGCTGCCCACACTCTGGGCGGGCGTCGCGCTCGGTGCAAGCAGGGTTGCCAACAAGACAAATACGCCTAGAGTTGCTTTGTGACATGACATACCACACCCTCCTCCATTAGGATCGCGAAATGAAATCAACCACTTGACCCAGGGCAAATAACCCCACCGCACAGGATAAGAACCTGTCCTGCGTCACCACTCTCTCTGGCTCAACTCCCCGTAGACCCAGTTTCGACATGCAGTAAGATTGGCCGGGACGAGTTCGAATTGGTGGGAATTCCCTCCAAAACCCGCCTCGACATACCGGATCAAGAGCAATTTAGCAAAACGTCATGCAAACGTCAAGCAATTTTTCGGAAGGCGATAGGGTAGGCAGGGCAATCGCATCTAATCTATCGCTCCTGAGTGCTTTTTTCCCAGTTTTTCACATATTCGGGTTTTGTTAGGATTGCGCCCTGCGCGCCAAGTGCCTACGTTGTCTTGCCGTGAGTTTGTGAGGCCTCGCT
>JAGLWJ010000586.1 GCA_023133475.1 Phycisphaerae bacterium
GGGTGGAACCCGCCCTACAAGCCGGCGAGCAGGGCATCGATCAGGTCTTCATCCTCGATGCCGAGTTCGCGGATGGCTTCGCGTTTGGCCTCTTCGTCGAGATTGGCGTTGTCGACAATCTCCACAACATCGCTCAGGACAACATCCTGACCGTCCGCGCCGACCAACGCCTCGGGGAAATCGCTACGCTGATAGGTGAGCACTTCGCATCCGGTTGAAGCCAGCAACAGAACGAAGAGCAAAATGAACACCGCCCGCGCCAACCATGCACGACCAGGATTCCCAGACTGAAACCAACCGATAACAGAGTTCACCCAAGCCGTGCCTGGGGAAGACGATGCACCAGAACCAAACGGATGACCCACGGGCGAAACCCCTCTCGGACTTAAACAGCATATCACCAACCGCGACCATTATACTTCGGCGAAAAGTTCCAGCCAAGGTTAGTGCTTTCGCGGGATGGCCACCGCGGAGATGCTCTGCGAATCCTGAGCATCGAAGGGCGCCGCGGCGGCGACTTGCGTCGAGGCTGAGGGGAGCAATCGCGGGGCGATCTCGTAACGGACAAACACCTGATTGGTGCAATCGGTATGAGCACCAGCCCATCCCAGCTTCAACCATCGCCTCGACCACGCGATGTTGACGATGCGGTTCCCGTGCCCGTGTACCGGCTGTAGGCCGACCAAGCCTATACTGTCCACGCCACGTTTCTGGTCGATGGTGCCGATGATCTTGACGGCTTGCAGCACGGTGTCGTGAGGCGAGTAATAGGCGTAAATTTTGCCCGCCATGTGATCGAGCACTTTGGTCATGTCATAGTCGTGTGAAAGCGACGAACCCAGCAGAACCAGGGTGTCGATCTTGACATCGGAGGGCAACTTCTCGATTGCCCAGGTAGCCACGCCCGTCCCGGCGGAGAGGGCGATCAGGTTGATCTTGTTGTGCGGGTATTTTCGGTGATAGCGAGCGATCCGGTCTGCCAGTTTCGCCGCCCGCATCCGTGCCCCAAGATAGTTCAACTGGTCCGCCAATGGGTTGAGCGTCATGGTCCAGAGAAAAACCTCGACGTCCCCACGATAGCCAGCCTGCTTGAGCCCACGCGACACCTCACCGGACCCAAAGCCCCAATTCCCCGCTCCGTCCAGATAGTACGTCTTCCCGAACCTTTCCGCGGCACCGCCGGTGTGTGCACAACCGGTCAGGAACCACAGGGTGGAAACCGCCAACAAAAGAAGCATCGTCTTTCTCATGTTTCCGTTTTTCCTCTCGGTTAGTGGACCCGGGCCTTATTTCCTGGGCATTGCCGCCGTTTTGGAAACACCTTGAGTTTAGGGTTACGATAGAATCGGTCAATCAAACGTTCCGCTTTCTGAACATTTTGGACATCCGGACTTGCGATGGGTTAGTATGCTTCCGGTAAAGTAATGTCTCAGGCACCGGCGGCGGGTAGTGTTCCAACGGGCCGCCGTGAGGGGACCGGGAAGGCTGATATGTCGGGACCATCCGTCAATGTGTGGGTGAAGATTTGTGGGATTACCAACCAGCAAGATGCACGATTTGCCTTCGAGGTAGGGGCTGATGCCATTGGGGTGAACTTCGTCGGCGGGCCTCGGAAAGTCACCCTGGCCACGGCGGAAGCGATTCTCGAAGCGGTGCCGGAGCATGGCATGGCGATCGCTCTGGTGGAACTGAGTTCGGAGGGGCTGGACCCGCATCTGGCGGAATTGCTACAAGGCCATCGCGTCCGCCACATCCAGGTCTATGGGGACGTATCCACCGAGAGTATCATTCGCCTGGTGGATCAAGGTTATCACCCGTTGCGGGTATGCCGGCTGAAGACAAGCGAGCCTCGCCACTTGCTTGCAGAGGCAACTGTGGGGCTGACGGGGGGCGAGCTGTTTGCCATAGTGCTCGATGCCCATGTGCCGGGCAAACAGGGAGGCACCGGGCAAACGCTGGACTGGGAAGCATTGGGTAAGGCTCGAGGCCGCGGCGAGATGGATGGGTTCCCGCCGATAGTCCTGGCGGGGGGGCTCAATCCCGACAACGTCAGCCGGGCAATAAAGATCGTCCGCCCGTGGGGCGTTGACGTTTCCTCCGGCGTTGAAGCCGCCCCGGGACAAAAAGACCACGAAGCAATCCGCAGATTCGTCCGAGCGGCGAAGCAGAGGTAGGGCGGGTTCCACCCGCCACAAGAGGCGAAGAAGGCGGGTGAAGCCCAATCGTAGCCTCCCAATGGATATGGGTTCCTGAAACCTTACGAATCGACTCTCCGCACCTTCAACGGATTGTTGAGCCCGCCTTGGGCCCCTTCATGCACAACCCATGTCGCGTACAATCGGGGCTAGCCGCTCGGGAACACCGTAGGGCAGCGATGCCGATACACCACGCTGGGTTTTCTCTTTCACATTCTGCTTGGAGATCAGCACGGCGATACACGCAATCAGAGTGATGACTATACCGATTGCCGTCTCCCGCATGAGATACGTTCCGATTCGGTTGGTGACCCACACCATCGTTTGGTCAACTGCCTGCTGCAAACGCTGATCTTCACAACGCGGCGGGTCAGCTTTGGGTAGCGGAGAACAATACAAGAAATATATCACGGGCACTGAAATCGTATTCGTGAGCCTGATGAGGGAGTTAATGTGTTGACGTGCCAGGCGATACCCTTCGTCATGCAGCATGCCCAGGTCAGCGGCGAGGTCGAACAGCTCATCTCGTTTGGCAAACAGGTCCTCGGTCAGACGAATTGCTCTAACCCGAACCCAACACGCGTATCCCAGCCCACCACTGACAAACACGATGCCGATTACCAGAATTGTGTACTCAAACATCATCGGGGGTTGTTCCATTCTTATCTAGGCCACTTGATGTCCGATCCGAATCCAGACGTTTCTCAATATCCACAACTCGTTGGTTCGTTCGCTTGATATACCGCTACCCACTCAATAACCCACCTGATTCTGGGAAACTTTATCGGTCTTCTGAGGGTCCGTCAACGTGTGGCTACGCGGGGATTCCGTCTTGTAGGCGAAAGACCGGCTCATCTGGCTCTGAAGAGGACCCTTTCTCCGCCCGTAGTTCGTGTTGGTTTCTCTACGTCCGACCTCCGAAACGGGATGGAGTGCCGACGCGCACAGACGACACCCACAGGTAATCCGGTTACTATGGGCGGGCAGTAATCTGGGATGATTTTCGCCGGGTGCCATGCTTTTACGCGGCTTCGTCGGGTGTATGCATGGCATCCGCGAAGCAGAGGTAGGGCGGGTTCCACCCGCCATGAGACATGAAGAAGGCGGGTGAAACCCGCCATACAGCGATGTCCGAGTTTGTAAGCGAAACAATCACCCCCCAGCAGGGGACCTTTGACACGCAGGCCATGGCACGTGGGGAACCGGGGTTGCCGCGTGGGTTTGGCTGGCGGGGGACTGTCTATGAAGTGGTCGAGAAGCTGGGGCAATGGAAGCACTCGTCGCGTGAGGGCAGCCGTGCCCAAGGCGAACTGTACTTACGACGCCACTACTACAAGCTGCGAATGTCCGACGGCATGGTGTGGACCGTATACTTCATTCGGCAACCCGCACGGAGCGGGTCCGCCAAACGCCGATGGTTCTTGTACGACTTCGAGCGAGTAGGGGAGAACCGCTTATCTTCAGAGCCATAACATTCCTGTTGTTGGTTGGGCTGGGGTTTCCCGGTTGTGCTCAGCCGTCGCGCATGCAACTGGCCCACCGTGGTTTGACAGAACCCCAGGGTCCGGTGTGGTGGTGTGTGGCGGCCAAGGACAATGTTCGAGACCCCATCGTTGGGGTGGAGGTGGCTACAGGTCGCAGCCGAAGCGTGCAATGGCTGCTCTCGGACCGGGGCGTTCGCTGTTATGCTTATGGGAATGGGCGGTTGACCTTCGTCGGTGCCCCTCTTGCGACCAATGCGTTTCCCGACGATTTCGACCAGGCCCGCCGCTGGTTGCAGCACTACCTGCCTGAGATCGCCCCAGGACATCGCCTGCCCGTCAAAGCCGTCGCCGGGCTGGGGGGTATGAGTGAAGTGGTGGATTTGCTGCGGGCCTGCTGGCGTCAGCGGTTGATCGACCCTCCGGCGGGTATGAGCTTTTACGAAATCGCCTACGAAATCGAATCTTTCCCCCACGGGGTGGTGGAGTTGCTGGAAGCAACAGAGGCAATGGGTTGGTAGGGCGGGTTTCACCCGCCTTCTTCGCCTCCTGTGGCGGGTGGAACCCGCCCTACGATGCTACCTCTCAGCCTTTTCATTCGCATACATCACCCCCTCCCTCCGGGAACGCCTTCACAATAGCAGGATCGGCAGCCAAGTCAGCCAACATCTTGGCGGCGGTGGGCCTGTTGTGTTCCGCCAATAACCGCACCAGATGCCGGTTAATCGCCCGATCCATGGCTCGAAAGTGCGGCGTCTCCGGCTGCAAGCGCGAATAAGACAACGCCTCAACAAACCTCTGACTTGTGCGCCCAAGGTCGCCCCGAGTGAACTCGGCGGCAGCCGAACGCAGAGCCGGCAACGCACGTTGCGTCCGCGTCAGAATCACCTGAGCTTTGTGCGAACAGACAAAGCCTACAAAAGCTTCGGCATGCCGCCGCTGGGCTTCGGGCAACCCACCCCGCATCGCCACACCATCCCAGGTAACCCGCGTCACTCGACCACCCGGGCCGATGGGGATATGGGCTACGTGATATGTATCCGCCAACCTGGTCCGCGCCAGAAACGGCTGAAACCACGGGCCATTGACGCACATCGCCACCTTCCCGGTCAGAAAGCCCACGTCCTGAACCATCTGAGCCACCTCCTCCGGGCGTGGGCTGACCTGGTGCGGGAAACGCAGTTCCTGATAGAACTGCATCGCCGCCTCGGCAGCCGGGCCGATGAGTCGCCATTGCGTGTTGGTTTCGTCCAGCACCTCGGCACCGAATGACCAGATGAACGGCAAATAGTAAACCCAACGCGGCTGCCAGAAACCGAACTGATCCACTTTCCCGTCACCGTCCAGGTCGCAGGTCAGCTCCTCGGCAACCCGGCGAAAATCGCTCATCGTCCAGTTATCATCCGGCAGGGGTATCTCGTGCCCGCGATGCTTGCCGGCACGCTGGAAGCATTCCGGATTGCAGTAGATCAGCAGGTTCCCGCCGCAGACCGGCAATCCGCGTTGGCACTCATCCACCTGAAAGCAGCCCAGGGCTATGGGGTCCAACTCGTTCAGCGGCGGTTCAGCGGGGAAACCGGCGGGCAAACAATCGTCCAGCGACTCGAAATGCCGCGCGATGCCGCGAAAGGGGCCATACTGCACCAGCACCACGTGCGGCAGCGTGCCTGATAGAATCTGCTGTCGCATTTTGGTGTCGTACATCCCGTACCAACCGGCGACGTATTCCTGCCGCACACGGAGCCCGGGATGGTCAACCTCAAAAGCCCGGATAACCTCGCCCCAGGTCTCATAATCCTGGTAGGTGCCGAAATGGGAAAATCTGATGACGTGAGGGTCCACCGCCTGGTGAGTGTAGTGCCTCACCGTGTCGGCGAAAAGCAAGTACCCCACCACCAACACGGCGGCAATCAACACGACCCACTGCAAGATGGAGCGTTTTGAATGGAGAATGGAGAATGGAGAATGGAGAATTGAGAAGCACGGTGATCGCAACCGCGTCGGCGCGTTTAGCAGCGACAATCCGCAACGTTTAGCGGCGACAAGTCCGCAGCGTTTAGCGGCTCCCCAACGGGGAGCGTGGAGCGTGGAGAGTGAAAAATGGAGCGTGAAAAACGGAGAAAACGGTGTAATCACAATTGTAGGGCGGGTTCCACTCGCCGTTGTAGCATCGTGCGGCGGGTAGAATCCACCCTCCGTCCATTCTCCATTCTCCATTCTCCATGTATCATATACCAGGAGTTCTCAGAGAAGGGAGAAGGTGTGATGGGTCAATACGATGCAATGGGCAAGGCGGCAAGAAAGACTGCCAAAAAAGCTGCCAAAGCCGAAGCCAAAAAACTCAAAAAAGCGGGCAAACACGCACCGGGCTCCACCAGCCTCCCCCAACCTGCCACATCCGGAGCGGAACCCAAACCGACTCCAGCCGAACGCTCCGCGGCAGCGGCGGAACGCCAAGTCAAATTGCAGGAACGTCGCGTACTTCTGGCTTGTATAGGCGTGTTGCTCGCCTTGGTCGGACTGTTCCTGTCGCTAAACTTGTGGTCTCGCTCACCGGCGCCCACCACTCAACCGGCCAACCTAAACACCCCCACCAGCCAACCCCGATGACGATGTATCCGGTAGATTGCAGATGATTGCCTGGAATTTTCCGGCTGCTGTTCGCTCTATTCTGTCCACCAGTTCCACGCGAACATCAGCCTCACCCACGCTATACTTCAAATTGCTGATCACTTTCTGTCCGTCGGCTTCGGTGTAGTTGCTTGCAGGCACGACACGAACCACAAACTTGTCGTAATCAAACTGGATGATCTGGGCCTCAGCAACCCCAAAAGCCTCCTCCACGAACAAAGCCACACGCCCGAATCTTCGACCATCGCGGGTAACCAGAGCAGCGTTGGTGCGCCCTTCGATCAGACCCAGCAACGGCAAGGGGCTTTTGCAAGGGCAGGTGTCACTGCTGAGCATGCCAATATCACCCAAGCGATAGCGGATAAAAGGCTGCACATGGTTAACCAAGCCGGTGCAGATCAGTTGGCCGACCTGTCCGGGTTCACAGGGATTATCATTCTCATCGACTACCTCGACAATCCCGATTTCCGGGCTGAGGTGCATATTCCTTTCCGGGCATTCCGCGGCGAAGATCACCGCCTCCACGCATCCATATTGATCGTACGTCCGACAGCAGAATGCGTCCCGTATGGCCTGACGTTGACAGTCGGAGAGGGTCTCTGCTGTTGTGAAACATGCCTTGAACCTCACCGGTTCGAGTTTATTGTCAACAATATGCCGTGCAATTACATAAATGCTCGAAGGGTATCCCTCGATATACTCGCCGCCGAATTCGCGGAGCCTGGCTACATAATGATCGAGGTTTTGTGGAGCAAGGTGAAAACTTGACATATACAACTGCTGCCACCTCTGGTTCCAGACCCAGAAAGGCGGCTTGGTCTGGTTGGTCGGGGTAACGAGCTGTCCACCTATACTGACGGACTTATTGCGTCTTCTGCGCACGCCCGCCACGTCATGGCATCGGGCGTCCGCAAAAGCAGTGGAAGTCGAGTTCAGCCGGACATCACGATAGAGGGTCAGGGGCGTGCCCGTCGTCCCCGAGCTATGGAGGACAATCAACTTGCGACGGTCCAGCCGCTCGTCGAGCAGGCATAAGGGGTCTGCCCGGACGGTGCTCTTTTCGAGAATCGGCAGACGCACCAGGTCCTCGGGGCCTTTGATTTCCGCTGGATCAACACCGATCTCGGCAAACAACTTGCGATAATAAGGCACGTGTTCGGCTGCATGTCGGGCCAGTTTTTGAAGTTCCCGGCGTTGGTGTTCCTCGAATTGGGCTGGTGCCCATTTGTCGCGTTCGGCGATCTCGCGCAGAGCTTGTTCATAGTCCGGCCCGAAACGCTCGCGGTTTAGCCTCCGAGCGTTCCACGACGCCATCCAGTTTTTCGCAAAATAAGGAGCTTTCCAGTAAACCTTCTCTCGAATTGACGCCATGATAGTCCCCTGTCTTGAAAGCCCTGGGCCACCCTCGCTAGCGTTCGGGGATAGTTTTTTGGGCTTGTGCGTCAGGTCCGCGGCAGATTGCAGATCACCGCCTTGAACTTGCCGGCGGAAGTTCGCTCGATCCTGTCAACAACTTCCACGCGAATGTCGGCCTCTCCCACCCGATGGCCCAGGTTGCGGATGAGCTTCTGCCCTTCGGCATCGGTGTAGTCCTTTGCGGGAACAACACGAATGACAAATCTATCGTAGTCATTCTGAACGATCTGTGCCTCCACAACCCCATCGACATCGGAAAAGATGAAGTTCAGTCGCCCGACTCTCCGGCCATCGCGCGTGATCAGGACCGCGTCAACACGCCCTTCGACATGATCCAGCAGAGGCAACGGGCTGCCGCAAGAACACCTGCCGGCACCAAGTGCACCGATATCCCCGATGCGATAGCGGATGAACGGCTGCACGTGGTTGATCAGGCTGGTGCAGATCAACTGCCCGGCTTGTCCCGGTTCCAGCGGTTTATCGTTGTCGTCCACAACTTCAACAATGCCGAACTCCGGGCTGATGTGCATGGTCCCTTCCTTGCACTCGGCGGCGGAAACCGCCATCTCGCCACAGCCGTACTGGTCATATGTGCGACAACGGAACGCTTTTGTGACAGCCTCCCGCTGATAATCAAACAAGGTCTCAGCCGTGGTGAAACAGGCCTTGAATGTGACCGGTTCAAGGTCTCGTTCCAGAATGTGTCGTGCAACCGCGTATATGCTGGAGGGGTAGCCTTCGATATATTCGCCCCGGAATTGCCGCAATTTGTCAACGTAAGCATCGAGATACTGCGGCGAAAGATGGTAGCTCGACATATACAGTTGCTTCCACTTGCGATTGTGTACCCAGAACGGCGGCCTGGATCGGTCGGGCGATGCCACCAGGTGGCCTCCGATACTGACAGAGGCGTTGTGCCCACGGCACATGCCGGCGGTTCCCCGCCACCGGGCGTCCAGGTAGGCGAAAGCCGCCGAATTCAGCCACACATCGCGATACAACACCAACGGCGTGCCGGTCGTCCCCGAAGTGGATAGAGTAATCAGTTTACCAGGGTCCAGCCGCCGGTCCACAAACGACACCGGATCCGCACGAATCACAGCCTTTTCGAGGATCGGCAGACGTGCCAGGTCTTCCGCCCCATCAATCGACTCGGGATCGACGCCAATCTCGGCAAACAGCTTTTGATAATAGGGCACGTTTCTGGCTGCATGCCGGATCAGTTTGCCCAGTTCCACCTGCTGGTATTCCGCAAACTGGGCCGGCGACCATTTGTCATGGTCGGCGATCTCGCTCAAAACCCGTGCATAATCCGCCCCAAAACGCTCGCGGCCCAGCCTGCGAGCGTTCCACGAAGCCATGCACGTCTTTACAAAGTAAGGAGCTTTCCAGTAAAGCTTCTGGCGAAGTCCTGCCATTGCGGTGTCTCTTAGAGCGTGTTTGAGAAGCCATCAGACGTAGGGTGGGTGAAACCCGCCGCAGGCGGGTGGAACCCACCATTCAGCCCCGAATTCTGAGTTCTGGACGGGTGCCCCATCGCTTGCCTTGTTGCCTTGTTGCCTATTATTCGCGTCCCCCACCGCTAAAGCGATGGGCCACCCGCCAGTTGCCTGTACAATTTCAAAAACCGCGGATAACACACGCTGTCGAGGTAATTGGCTTTGACGTATTCCCGGTTGACTCGCCCGGCTTCTGCCAGCAGGGCTGGATTGTCGATGTAGCGCTGCACGGCATCAGCCAAGGCGCCGGGATCACGCGGCGGTATGATGATGGCTCCGGGTGCTGGAACGATGTCCTCACGATGGAACCAATCCGACAGAATCATGCCCAGACCCGCCAGCATGGCTTCGGTCACCGAGTTGGGATGCCCTTCCCCAGGCCAATGCGTGGGCATGAGGAAGACGTGGGCTGATGCCAACAGAGCATATAAATCCTCAACGTCCCAGCCGTGGTCCTTGACTACCGTCCCCTGGGGAGGATCGCTTACATAAGCCCGGATCATGCTCAGTATTTCAGGGTCGGTGCCCTGGCCGGTCAGGTGCAATTCCACCTTGATGCCTCTTTCAGAAAACACGTTAAGAGACCTGAGCATCACCGCAACGCCTTTGTCCTGCGAGTATCTCCCCGAATGGATCATTTTAAGCGTCTGACCCTTGGCGGGTGGAAGAGAGGCTGGTTGTATCCGATCAAAATCCTCCTCCAGCAGAGCATTTGGCACATAGACAGCTTCACGCCCGAAACGCTCTCGGATAAAGGGTACGTCCTTCCTGCATTCCAGGGCGATGGCGTCCCCGTGCCGCAGCAAGTCGCTCATCATGGCGTTTTCGAGCCGGTTAGCCCGGCGGTTCAGCATATACTGCAACGTGCCCGCCCGCACGTCCACGATGGTCTTGATCCCCAAAAACCGTGCAGCCGTAAGCATGGGATACTCGCGGTATAGAGCCCGATACTTGTGCATGAGAAAATGCAAAACCTGCGGCTTGCGAGGAAGGGACCTTGCAAAACGCACCATGTCCACGGCGAACCGTTTGGGCAGGCTGCCATCAGCCGGAAGAGTCACCCGGTGCGGAATGAAGTCCACTTCATCCCGGAAGATGGAGGACGCCAGTATGTTGTTCAGAATTCTTCCATAGGTCCCGGTCATGCCCCCTGGGAGAGGGTAGCCTCCAGCGAGCATCACGCGGATTTTGGCCTGTGAGTTCATGATGCCGCTCCATCTAGTATGACAGCGCTAGTGCCGTTTTCGGCGAAACAGTTTCGCGTTTCGACGGGTCGCGCTAGGCCCGGCATTTATGCCGGGTGAGACGGCCGAACGAAGAATCCCCCCCGTTCCGCCCCGCCGCCGAAGGCGGCGGGGCGGAACGGGGGGGCAAAGGCAACCACTCCA
>JAGLWJ010000587.1 GCA_023133475.1 Phycisphaerae bacterium
GCCCATGTCTTCGTTTGTGAAACAGGGTCACCTTATGGCCGCCTATCGTCGGAGACGCTTGGCCATGCCACCCGTCCGATAAGCCGCATTTCATTGGCCACTGTGCAGGCTGGAAGCCTGCGCTACAGGGTTTTTCGACAGCCCCTTTACGGTCGCGACGATGATAATTCACCACGGAGTGGTGGATTATCTGCATTGGAGGTGGTAGCCTGTAGATATGATTCGACGCCACATTACGTGGGCAATCGTCACAGCCCTTGCCGACACCCCCGTGGTACTGGTTAACGGTGCCCGTCAGACCGGCCAAAAGCACCCTCGTTCAGTGGATCAGAGCAAGTCCCCGAGTGAGTTGTTAGCCCGGATAATTCACCGTAGAGCATGAGGAAAATTGAAAATGAAAAATGGAAAATGTGGGGTTGGCAGCGTTGCCCAGGTTCGACTCTTCCCCCCCTTATCCTCATCCCTTCTCGCTCTTCTCTGCGTCTCTGCGTTCATGAAAAGTCAGGGTTAGCGGCGATATGCCAAGAAGGCGGGTGAAACCCACCCTACTTGCGGTTTTTGCGGAGCTTCTGGGCTTCGTCGGCCTTTTTGGCTAAACGCTCCAGAAATGACGGTCGGTGCGGTTTCTTCGGGTCCGGTCCGCTTTTTGCGGATGGGGGAACGGGCGCCTCAGCACCCTTGTTTTTCTCCTGCTGAACATGCTTGCGAATATGCCACTGCTCCAAAGCCCCCAGCACGCTGCTGGTCATGATGTACAGGTTCAATCCGCTGGGCATGTTGTAAAAAATGAATGCGAAGAAGATCGACATGATGGGCGCCATCGCCTGCATCTGCTTCTGCATCTGCCCCGCCTGATCCGACGAGCCGAGCGAAGGGGTCTTGGTGGGCGACATATTGGACATCAGCTTCTGCTGGGCATACATGGTGATCGCCAGCAGCAACGGCAGTAGATTGAACGACGTGATTTCCCCCATCATCGCGCCAATCAGCGGAACCGAGTAACTCCCGCTGAATGGGATCAGAGCATCCGGAGCAGTGAGATCGTTGATCCACCACAAAAAACCCTCATGACGCATGGCGATGTTGTTGCTCAGGCTGGTGTAAAGGGCGATCCAGATGGGCATCTGCAACATCATCGGCAGACAACTCAACATCTGGCCGGCGGGATTGACCCCCGCCTCCTTGTAGACCCGCATGGTCTCCTGCTGCAGCCGCTGCTTGTCGTTGGCGTAGCGCTCTTTAACCTCTGCCAGCTTCGGCTGAAGCTTGCCCATGGACTGCTGCATCTTCACCATGTTGACCTGGGTCTTCTTGGTGATGGGGTGCAGAACCGTGCGCACTACCAGCACGAGCAGGAAGATGGCCACCCCGTAATTGCGAACCACGGCGTGGAAAAAGTTGAGCAGAGTAACCATCAACTCAGTGAGCCAGGCAAACGTGCACCAGGTCAACTGGTCCTGATTGAGCAGGTAGAAATTGCGCCGCAGGTAGTCGGGGTTCCGCTCGTCCAGAAAGATGCGCTTGTCCTTAGGCCCAATGTAGTGCTCCAGGTGCAGGGTGGTCGCTTCACCCGCCGCCAAAGCGAAAGGCCCCAAAACCAGCCGCGGCACCACGTCCTGCACGGTTTCGCTATCACCGTCCAAATCCGCCGCCGAGGCGGAAAGCACGAAACCGGGGTTCTCCGTGCCGTCCGCTGTGACCGGGGTGGTGATGACCGCGAAATACTTGTTCTCGGCAGCCAACCACCATAGCTGATCCTGCTCCTTCGAGGCATCAAACAGCTTGAATTCACCAGTTTCGGCCACTTCCGTGAGTTTGGTGGCATTGCGTTGCTGCACCTGCTCCTCGAGGACGATACCCACGTTCACCGCGCGGTCGTCCATCCTCCGGTCCTCCTGCGGAATCCCCACCGCCCCAAGCTGGGTGATACGCACCACATGACGCTGATCGTCAAGGTTCCGCACGCTCAGTTCCGAATAGAGGTCGTAACGCCGCGAATCGGCAGGGGAAGGCTTGAGCACGTAGCGCTGTTTCAACTCGAGGATGGGCTGCTCTGCCCGGTGCACGTCGCACTCGAAGGCGACCGACTCGAAATCAGCGGACTCTTCCCGGTAACCCCGCCACATTAGCCGGTCAAGCCGCAACTCCTCACCATCGTCCACCACGATCTTCTCGATGGGCAGCGAACGGAGGTGAGCATTGCCTAACTCCACCGGGCGCAGAAGCTCGTATCGGTCCTCGGCATCCACCACTGCCTTGTAGTCTGCCAGAAGCACGGACTCGATCGAAGCCCCAATGTTTGACACGGTCACCTTGGCCCGGTAGGGGCACTTCTTCCCGCCCTCGACAGAGCCAAGCACAAACGACAACTCCTCGTCGGTCCCGAAGGCGACAAGCCCTCCCGGTGGCGGTGCAGGTGCCGATGCCGGTGCCTGCATCGAAGTCTGGCCCGGGCTTGTCGATGGCACGGGCGCGGACGTGAATGGGGACGGAGACGGAAACGGGGAGGGGGTGGTCGGCTGACTGGCTGGTTGCGAGGTCGGCTGATCCGTCGGAGGCGGCGGCGGCCAGATTTTATTTGCCGCCATCATGAACAGCATATAGGCTGCCACCGACCAGAGTATCGCCCGAAAAAGGACTTTTTTATCCATGGTGCACAACTATATCCTCTAAAACTGCCGTGAAAAGCCTCTTCTGTAGGGTGGGTGGAGCTTCGCGGAGCGAAGCGGAACCCACCATTCAGTTTGTAGGGCGGGTTTTACCCGCCTTCCTGACATCGCGCGGCGGGTGGAACCCGCCCTACATCGCTAAATGGTGGGTTCCACCTCGCTCCGCGAGGTTCCACCCACCCTACGCCCGATCCTGTTTGGAGGCAAACATGACCACACAAACGCAGAGCATCGCACCTGCAACGGTGTCGCTGCTTACGCCGTCGGGTGTGGGGGCTATCGCGGTGATTCGTGTTGAGGGCACAGGTGCCGAGCATCTGCTTCGTCGATTATTTCGCCCACGCGGTGGTCTTTGTGAGGCATTTGAGCCGAGCTGTATCCACTACGGCGAACTTCGCGATGGTGAGGAGTTGATCGACGAGGTGTTGGTGGTGCCTGCGGTGTCTACCCTTTGCCCCGGGGAGGCAGGGTTTGATATTTGTGCTCACGGCGGCATCCGCGTGGTGGAGCGGATTGTGATGGCCTTTGCGCGATCCGGGGCAAGGTTTGTGCCGCGAGAGGACAGTAGCGGTTGGGCGGCAGATAGCATTATCGAGGCGGAAGTATTGGAGGGCCTGGCACAGGCTCGCACCCGCCGGGCAGTGCGGTTTCTGCTTCGCCAACGTGCCGCCCTGGCGGCTGAGCTCCGCCGCATCGCCGAGATGGCTGGGCAGAACGCCCAGACCGCCATGGCAGCACTGGAAAGCCTGCTGAACGTTTCACGGGGCGGTCGCTTTCTGGTCGAGGGTGCCACTGTGGCGATTTCAGGGCCATCGAACGTGGGCAAGTCCACGCTGGCCAACCGTCTGGCGGGTGCGGATCGCTCGCTGGTTTCGCCCATACCGGGCACAACGCTGGATTGGGTGGCACATGAGACCGCCCTGGCGGGCATTCCCGTGACGCTGGTTGACACCCCAGGGTACGGGCACTCGGGCGGGGCCTTGGATGACCTCGCCTCGGAGCGGGCACGCCAACGGGCAGCCAGTGCAGACCTGCACCTGCGGGTGTTCGACGGCTCTCAGCCGCCGCCGACAACCGATACAGAATACACCGCCGGCGGCGTAGCAGCCCTGTTAGTGCTGAACAAGAGCGATTTGAGATGCGTATGGCCTGACTCGTTTACGCCCGATTCGCTGCATTGCCGAGGCATGGTCAGGGTTTCGGCAACTCGGGGGACCAACGTGGACGCCCTGGTTCTGGAAATCGGACGCACGCTGGGGGTGGATTGGGCCGATGAATCAATTACCGGCTTCTTCACCCACAGGCAAATCAACCTGGCAAAGAAGCTGATTCACCTGTGGAGAACGTCAGCTTTGGCGGAGGATGTTATGGTGGAATTATTCGGTGAAAAGAGGTGAGAAAACCGCCGGGCAGAGGGCTATAATTGTCTGGTTTTACAGCACGGGGTGAGACTTTGGGGGTGGGGGGCGGTTTGGGGCGACTGATCGGCTCAACTACCTGCTCTCCAAAGGTTGATAGACGGGGTAAGGCAACGTAGATTGTTGTACGCGGTCATGTAGAATGGTCGGATCATCACCGGTTCGCCATTGCAGAGTTTAGTTTTGTCGGTAGGAAACGAGTGTCGAACACGCAGAACCATCGAGGAGATACCCAACTGGCGCGTCTGCTACTCGATCAGAGCCTGGTAGGTTCCGACGAGATGTCCAAGTGCCTGGCGAAGCAAAAGGAGCTGCGCGAGCAGGGCATCGACAAGCCTTTGGCGGAAATCCTGGTCGAGTTCCAGTACGTCACCTCTTCGCAGATCGAGCGGATCGCCAAGTTCCCCGATGACGAGTCGTTATATCAGCCGGCCCAGCAAATCCCCGGTTTTCAGATTCTCTCGAAGGTGGGCCAGGGGGCGATGGCCACGGTGTTCAAAGCCAAGCAGCTCCGGCTGGACCGGATAGTGGCTGTCAAGGTCCTGCCGAAGCGTTTGAGCGAGAACCCCGAGTTTGTGGACCGGTTCTACCGTGAGGGTCGTGCGGCGGCGCGTTTGAATCATCCCAACATCGTGCAGGCGATCGACGTGGGCGAAGCCGCCGGATACCACTACTTCGTGATGGAATACGTGGACGGCAAGACGGTCTACGATGGGCTCACCAACGGCGGATGCTATAAGGAAGACGAGGCTCTTTCGATTCTGCGGCAGGTCAGCCAAGCCCTGGAGCACGCCCACGCACGCGGTTTTATACACCGCGACGTCAAACCGAAAAACATTATGATCACCAAGGAAGGGGTGGTGAAGTTGGCGGATATGGGTCTGGCTCGGGAGATCAGCGATTACGAGACCGCCAAGGCAGAGGCCGGCCGAGCCTACGGAACCCCCTATTACATCAGCCCCGAGCAGATTCGCGGGGAGGTCAACATCGACTTTCGGGCGGACATCTATTCGCTAGGTGCAACCATGTATCACATGGTCACCGGGCGGGTCCCCTTCGAGGGCTCCACTCCCACGGCAGTGATGCACAAGCATCTCAGGGAACCGCTCATCCCGCCCGACCACATCAACATGAACCTGTCATCGGGGATTGGCGAGATCATCGAGGTGATGATGGCCAAACGCCGCGAGGAGCGTTACAGCTCTGCCACCGAGTTGATCTCGGACATCGAAGCCGTGCTCGGCGGCGACCCGCCCTTCCAGGCGCGCAAACGCTACGATCAGGGTCTGCTCAGAAGCATCGCCGACTCCGGGGTGACGGTCTACACCCCCAAGCCTGAGGATATCAACCCATCCGAGAAATCCACCCAGAACTGGACCGCCGTGTTGGTGTTGTCTTTCTTTCTGGCCCTTTCGATACTGATCAACATCTGGTTATTGCAGGAATTGATCTCAAAGTAGGGCGGGTTCCACCCGCCTTCCCGGCTAATCGGTTTCGTCGAAGAGGGTTTGCTGAGCCGGTGATTCGACGGCGGCGCGGGCTTTGACCTCGCGGATTTCGTCGATGAACTCGTCCACGTCCTTAAACTTGCGGTAGACACTCATGAATCGGACGTAGGCAATGTGATTCAGCTTGCGCAGACGCCGGGCGACGCACTCGCCGATTTCGGCGCTGGTCACTTCCCGGTCGTGGTTTTTGAAGATATCGCCCTCGATGGCGTCCACCAACTCATCGATACAATCCACGTCGAGGGGCAGCTTGTAGCAGGCGTGGTCGATGCCGACAAGCAGCTTCTCGCGGCGGTAGGGAACTCGTGTCCCGTTGTTTTTGATTACGGCGAGGCGGAGTTCCTCCTCGATGCGCTCCTTGGTGGTGAACCTGCGTTTGCAGACGGTGCACAGGCGGCGGCGACGAATAGCAGCCCCACCATCGGTTGCACGCGAATCGATGACCTTGTCCTTGTTCACCTCTTTACAGGAAGGGCAACGCATAGGGTTTGTAACCTTCCACCTGACGCCCACACCGCAGACCACAGGTTCACGGCGGTTGTTATCTGACCTCTGCCTGAAAGTGCAGAGTATCAGCCCTAAGCCTACAGGGTCAAGTCAAAAAAACCCCCCCAGCCCTGGACGGGGTGGTTTGTAGCTCTAATCTATGCAACCATGGCAGCGCAGATGGTGGACAAGCGTATCGGTAATGTGCGAATTCTGGGCTACAGTATTGCCGGTGAGGAGACCGCTATTGCGGTGCCGGAACTTAATGTAGCTTTCGACCCAGGCCGTGCACCGGCGGAGATTATCCCGCTCGATAATCTTTGCGTATCCCACGGGCACATGGACCATGCTGCGGGGATCGCCTACTACCTGTCACAGCGTGGTTTCCTTGGAATTGCGCCGGGGCGGGTCATTATCCACCGAGGCCTGGCTCAACATGTCCAGCGTTTGATGGGCGTGTGGGCGGACCTCGAGGGGCATCATTCACCGGGGCTGATCGAGGGGGTGGCAGGTGGTGACGAGATTGCTCTGCGTCGCAATCTGGTATTGCGTATATTTGACGTGGTGCATTGTGCCGGTGCATTGGGGTTCGCGGTCGTCGAGAAGCGTCACAAGCTCAAAAGTGAGTTTGCCGACCACACCGGCCCCCAGCTTGTGGAACTCAAGAAGAAGGGCGTGGATATCCACCATCACATCGAGGCGCCGTTGGTGGCTTATTGTGGGGACACTGCGGTGGGCGACTTCCTGGACCTGCCCTCCGTTCGCAACGCGGAGGTTCTCCTTTTGGAATGCACCTTCTTTGCGGCTGAGCACGTGTCGCGTGCTCGTGCCGGCCGACACATTCACGTCCGTGATTTACCGGTGATTCTGCGGCGTTTGAACAATCCCAATGTGGTTCTCACCCACCTGACCCGGCGCACGGGGATGCGTGAAGCCAAAGTGGCTTTGCGTAATTGTTTATCAGCGGCGGACCTTGAGCGTGTAACGATCCTGATGGACCGCCCACCCTACAGGCCCAGACACCCGCGTGGGCGCTCCCTTGGCGAAGACCACAAACCCCCACCCGCGTGAGTCCATGGTGGAGCTTCCTGTAGGGTGGGTGGAGCTTCGCGGAGCGAAGCACAACCCACCCGCATCGGTTGGTGGGTTCCACCTCGCTCCGCGAAGTTCCACCCACCCTACGACTCAACCCAATCAGTGCCGCGACCGTAAGGGAGCGACTAATCGATATTGAACACCGAGTTATACTCTCCGAACTCGTTTACCTCTGCCACTGGATTGGCGGTATCGTGTGACCACTGGTCGTCTATTACCAGGCGGTAGCGATAGCACCCGGTGGACAGTTGCAAGGTGGTGTGGAAATCCCCGTTTCCGGCCCGTTGCATGGGGGTGTGGGCCGGTGTCCAGTCGTTGAAATCGCCGGCGATCTCGACACAGGAGGCTTCCGGTTTGTGGCAGCGGAATTCGATTCCCTCGCTCGTCCGGTGCACACCGTAGATTTTCTCGATTTTCTTTTCGATTTGGGTAGCGGTGGCCGGCTCCTGTTCATCCTTTGCATTCGCCATGTTCTCCACCAGCGGGGTGGTGGTAGCCAGCAGACGTTCCGCCTCGGCAGCCATCTCCTCAGCTCGTTGGAGGATGGCTTCGGTGGGCACCGCCTCGGGCCGGGCCTCAGACAGTGGGGCTTCGACGGAAGCGGTGGATTCGGCTTCGATCACTTCACGAGCCAGTTTTTGGAAGTCGCGTGCCCCCATGCTGGTGGGGGCGAACTCGCTGATCGGCTGACCGAAGCTCACACTTTCTTTCAGCTTGGTGTTGAAATTGATCACGCTATCAAACACCAGCGGGCCGAAACGTTCACGCAATTCCGCCAGAATCTCACGCGCCAACTTGGTCCGCACGTCATACTGATTAGCCAGCACTCGGATACTGCGTGGAGCAGACCCGTTCGGCAACTCCTCGAGTGTCTGGAGCTGCCGGTTCAACCCGTGCAGCGAGAAGTATCCGGTATCGACTGGGATAATCACGTCCGTGGCAGCGATAAGCGCGTTGCGGGTCAACAAGCCGATGTGTGGCGGGCAGTCCAGCACCGCATAATCGTACTTGGCTGCGACAGAGGCCAATATCCGGTTCAGAACGGTCTCAGCCTCGCCGGCATGCTCCAGCTCAAACCGGGCCAAGTCCCGCCGCGAAGGAACCAAATCCAGGTTGGGGGTGATCTGCCAAGCAACGCTGCTCAGTTCGACCCGGTTGGAGGAATCGACACTCCTCAGACAATCACCGATGCCAAACTCCACCTGCTCATCGGGAATCGCCATACCCACCCCGCAGTGAGCCTGAGGGTCCAGGTCCACCAGTAACACACGACGCCCTTCACGGGCCAGCATCGAAGACAAATTGATGGCGATGGTCGTCTTTCCGCATCCCCCTTTTTGGTTTGCAATAGCAACGATTCTCATTTGTGGGGCTTTCCTACATCCAGTTGAGGCGACCGTGAAAATTAGCTATGGGCGGGTCTTCGCCTCCTGCCGCCCGCCGCATAGCAACACTGATAACCCATTGTACACGACAGTTATCGGTCGGTAAAATCAAAAAACTTGACTGTATTTGGTGTGGCCCGGACGCAGTTTGTGAAGCTGTCGAAAAACCCGTAGGGTGGGTGGAACCTCGCGGAGCGAGGTGGAACCCACCAACCGGTGTGGTGGGTTCCACCTGCCTGCGGCAGGTTCCACCCACCCTACGGGGGATTCTTTGTTAGGCCTTCTCACCCCCGGCTTTTTCATTGATTCGGACCTGCCGATTGTCGATGCACGAAATGCGCGACGCGTTGTGGCAGGCTTGGCCCGCAAACACGGGCATCACCCGGATATTTCACCGCGGAGCAC
>JAGLWJ010000588.1 GCA_023133475.1 Phycisphaerae bacterium
ATCTTCACAATCTCCCCAGGGTCAACAGTCAGGGTATCCGGGCGCCATACCAGATCAACATTGCCCTGGGCAACTGAGCCAGCCACACAGACAATTCCAATGATTACACCCCTTGCTACCCTCGATGATACTTCCATCATACATCCCTCCTGTAAAGCCAAGAGACCCTCCTCTCTTGCAATATAAACTGTATCATATCGAATCAGAAAACCTTTGTCCACCCTGGTGTTCACCGGATATTAGTATTTTTGTAGGGCGGGTTCCACCCGCCACGCCATGCCAAGAAGGCGGGTAGAACCCGCCCTACAGTGACAACCATCTCCCCAAAAACCGACCAAGCCGGCGGACCCGGATGGATCCGCCGGCTGGTCAGAAAAGGAGTCAAAAGATCAAACGTCTAAGACAACATCACTTATCGCACCTACCGGGCATTCGCCGGGGCGGTCTGGAGCTGGGACTGGAGGTTTGCCTTCGGCTCGATCATGGGCTCGAGCACCTCCTCTTCGGTCAACTCCAACTCATCCTCGAGCTCGACCAGTAGTTCCTCAAACTCCGGTCGCACATCCAGCTCGTACCGAGCGATAAACGCCCGGATATCCCTGACGTCCACCACACCGTCGCTGGTGAGGTCCGCCCGAGCGGCATTAGCCATCGAGCGGCTCAGCTCATCCACCGTGATGCTGGCCCGCGGCGACCGCTGCACCAGTTCGAGGCCGATGCTGACACTGCCAAGAGCCTTCTTGGTGCAGCCGTTCTCCGCATCGCTCACGAAGAAGAAGTTCCCCTGCATGACCGCGAAGTCATCACCGTTCTGATAACCATCGCCGCTCACATCAGCCAGCGAACTCTGGTTCGGATCGACACCGGATTCCCAGTTGGCTGCCAGGATCGAGAAGTCGGTGATATCCACCAGCTCGTCCTGGCCAACCGCGAAGTTCGACAGGTCACCGGAGATCAACTTGTCCGCATCGATGAAGGCGACCGCGGCAAAACCGCCGACCCAACTGAGCTCCTTGGTCGTGCGAAGCGTGTGGCCTTCCTTGGCAGCCAACCAGTCGGCATCGGGGTCCACGCCGGTCAGCAGCACATAACCCTCACCAACTCCACCAAGAACGTTGGGGATGAAGGTGACGGGTTCCACACGCGTCTCGGTCACACCATCGCAGTCCGTGATCACGAAGGTCACAGCCCGATCGACGGTCCCGCCCGTAAGGCCTTGGATCTCGATGTTCACCCCGAAGCACGCATAGATGTCCACCACCTTGCTGCAGCTCTTCGAGCAACCGGTTGTGGAGGTGTGTTCCACGGTAACGTCGAGGGTCACAGTGGCTCCGGAAGCAGCCGTGTAGATGATTTCACGAGTGCCCTGGCCACTGTCGAGCGTACCGCCGGTGACCGTCCACACATAGGTCGCACCAACACCGGCATCGGGCACTGAGGCGGTGTGCTGCGTCTCCGCACAAACCACATCCTCAGCCGTGATCGTGCAATCGGGCACCACCCAAACCGTGATGTCGGCACAGTCGTCCACGGCATTCACGCAACCGTTGAAGTCCGTCACCTCCACGCACACCGTGTAAATGCCCGCACCCTCGGTGGCAAAGGCAAGGTCAACATCAAACGTCGGATTGGCCGCCGTGCCATCGTCCAGGTAAGCCGCTCCACTGCCGGTCCACAGATAGGTGTAAGGCCCGGTGCCAAGCGCGGCCGTCGGAGTGCCACCGACCACCGGATCGATACCGTTCGAACAAATCTGATAGTCGATCCCGGCATCGGATATCGGAAGCTCCCAAATCGTGATCAGGGCGCAGTCCTCCGGTTCGCTGAAGCAGCCGTTGTCGTCGG
>JAGLWJ010000589.1 GCA_023133475.1 Phycisphaerae bacterium
GTCGCCGCTAAACGCTGTGGACTTGTCACTGCTAAACATCCCCGCCCGTGTTACCACGATTTCTCAATTCTCAATTCATCACGTTCCCCATCCCTCATTTTCCATTTTCCATTTTTAATTTTCCATTTTCCCCGTGGTGATTTAGATGCGATTGCCCTGGGTGGGGCACCCGTGCCGCTCCCTTACGGTCGCGGTACTGATTGGGGCGCTCCCTTACAGTCGCGGCTCTTTACCGGACGGGTGGTCGGCTTTTTGGGGCATAACAGATGTCAAACGACGGCTCGACCGATTCATCTTAGCAGGGTAGCCGACCAGCCCAAAGGGAGCAGTCCATGTCGTTAAGATTACGGATTCCACTGATGGTGTTAGTGACAGTGGGCGCCTATGTTCCGCTGGACTACGCCATCCAACGCTGGATTGTGCTGCCCAGCTTCGAGGCCCTCGAACGTGAGGAAGCCATCGAGGACATGGAAAGGTCCGCAGAAGCCATCCACCGAGAATTGTACCACCTGAGCACCACACTGTGCTTCGACTGGGCCTCCTGGGACGATACCTACCAGTTTGTTCAGGACCGAAACAGCGAGTACATCAAAGCAAACCTGGTGCTGTCCACGTTCACGAAAAACAACCTGAATCTGTTGTACGTGGTGAACACCAACGGCGAACTGGTCTGGGGCGAAGCCCACGATTGTGAGTCCGGGGAGTTGATTGAGATTCCCCAGTTCCCGCCATCTGGATTGCCCCCGGATCACCCACTGCTGGCTTTCGGCGTTGATGGGGTGCCTCTGGACGAGCTTGTCGTTGACGGTATTTACCGGACGGAAATGGGGCCTATGCTGATTGTGTCGCGTCCCATTCTGACCAGCGAGATTACAGGCCCACCACGCGGGGCACTTATCATGGGGCGGTTTCTTGACGACGCTCTGGTCAAGACCATCGCCGAGCAAACCCGCGTGGATTTCCATGTCTGGGCGGTAGGCAAGAAGCCGTTCCCCAAGACCGCCAAAGAGATTCTAAAAGAGATCGACGCAAATACACCACGTGTGATCCGCGAGGATGGCGAGAACGTCTTGCAGGTATACTCGGTGTTAAACGACATCGTTGGGAAGCCGGCGGTGTTGATGCGAGCCAACCTTCCGCGAGAAATCACCCCGCGGGGCAAAACGGCGATGAATTACGACCGGCTTTTGACGCTGGGTGTCTTGCTGGCCATGGTGGGTGTGCTGCTTGTGCTGCTCCAGCGGATGGTTATAGGCCCCATCGCCACCCTGTCCAAACATGCCCGGTCGGTCGCCCGCGATGGTGATTTACGCGCCCAATTGGATATGGACCGTAATGACGAGATTGGTGTGTTGGCTTTCCGGTTCAACAGCATGTTGAAACAGCTCCGTGAGGCTCAGGAGAGGCAGATGGAGGAGTCGTACTATTCGGGTATGGCTGCTTTGACCTCCAAGGCTTTGCGTGACATCGACAGCGCGATCGACCCGGTCATTCTTCAACTCAGCGAGCTGCGTGGGGACCTGGAAAGCGCACCGCTGGAGCAGATTCGCCAGGCCAAAACGCGGTTGTCCGAAGATGGGCCATCCTCACCGCATCTGGATGACCTGTCTCGTCTCTTGAGCGAGGCGGACGAAGCCCTGGCCAAGATGACCCACGATGCCAAAACCCGAGTCGACGATCTGCTGGAACGGACCACCAGCCTCGACATGATCCTCAGCGATCCACGCTACTTCAAACGCACCACCCCCAACCCGTAGGGTGGGTTCGGGCTGCAACTAAAAGAGGGAAGAGAAGAGAAAACATCCGCAGATTACACAGATTGCACAGATTGATAAAAAATACTCAAACCTATTCTTGCTGTTCCCCAGGCACTTTCTCGCAAGTCTGCATAATCTGCATAATCTGCGTAATCTGCGTAATCTGCGGATAGATGTAGGCCGGGTTCGCTTCTCTTGGGAAGTGTCGGCTGATACACTCCTGGCGGATTCGACTTCAGTATTCATGGTGGATCAGCATGCTGACCGAACTTACCATCAGGAACTTCAAACGCTTCGGCGACGTGCAGGTTGCGCTGGGAAACCCGGTGATCTTGATAGGCCCCAACAATTCCGGTAAGAGCAGCGCACTCCAAGCCCTGGCTTTGTGGGACCTTGGGTTGAGGCGATGGAACGAAAAACGCGGTGGCGAAAAGACCCCGGAGCGGCGGCCTGGAGTCGTCATCAACCGGCGAGACCTCATTTCACTGCCGGTTCCCTCTGCTAAACTGCTGTGGAAAGACCTGCACACTCATGATTCTCAGCGTGTCGGCGGAAAGCCGAACACGCAGAACGTCCGTGTAGAGATTCTCGTCGAGGGGGTAACAGGGGACAAGCATTGGAAGTGCGGCTTGGAATTCGACTACGCCAATCAGGAGTCGCTCTATTGCAGGCCCCTGCGTCTTGAGCAGGCCAACAACCCATCCCGAATGGGGATTCCGCCAGAGGCAAGCTCTATCTCGGTAGCCTTTCTGCCGCCGATGTCCGGTTTGGCTGCGAATGAAACACGGCTGGACTCCGGTGCGATCAATGTCCGGATTGGCGAGGGTCGAACGGCTGAGGTGTTGCGCAACCTTTGCAACGCGATCACCGAAGCGCCGGGCGGGGATGAGCAGTGGGAAGAGTTGAGTGAGCAAATTAAAGATCTCTTCGGGGTGGAGTTGGAGCAACCGACATACGTTGAGGAACGCGGCGAGATCACCATGTTCTATCGTGAACGAGGTGTTCGGCTCGACCTCTCATGCAGTGGGAGGGGGCTCCAGCAGACGCTCCTGCTGCTGGCCTACTTGTACGCGAATCCTGGCAGTGTGTTACTGCTGGACGAACCGGATGCCCACCTCGAGATTCTACGCCAGCGACAGATTTATCAGCTTCTGACCGACGTTGCGGGGAAACAAGGGTCGCAGATCATCGCCGCCAGCCACTCGGAGGTTCTGCTGAACGAAGCGGCGAACCGGGATGTTGTCGTTGCGTTCGTCGGCAAACCGCACCGCATCGACGACCGCGGCAGCCAAGTGCTCAAAGCACTAAAACAAATCGGCTTTGAGCAGTACTATCAGGCTGAGCAGACCGGGTGGGTGTTGTATCTCGAAGGGTCAACAGACCTGGCGATCCTCCACCGGTTCGCCCAGCGGATGGGACATCCTGCCGGTGACTTGCTCGAACGACCCTTCGTGCACTACGTGCAGAATCAACCGCAACAAGCTCGGAATCACTTCCACGGCCTTCGCGAGGCGAAAACGGACTTGGTTGGATTCGCCCTGTTCGACCGCCTTGACGAGAAGCCAAGACCCAATCCCGACCTTGTGGAGTATCAATGGCATCGTAATGAGATAGAGAACTACCTATGTCAGCCGGAAACGCTGTTGGCTTTCGCGGAGGATTCGGCGCCGAAAGGCAGCGCGGGGCCGTTGTTCGAGGATCCTGATGTTGCCCGTTGGCGATCGCTAATGCAGGAGTGCATCAATGATTTCGTCCCTGGCGTGGCGTTGCGCGATCGTTCGGACCGTTGGTGGGTTGATACTAAGGCAAGTGACGTCTTTCTGGATCGAGTGTTCGAATCGTTTTACGAGCGTTTGGGCCTGCCCAACCTTCTCCGTAAGACTGGTTATCACGTGCTGGCTGAGTTCGTGCCGGAAGATCAGATGGATTCCGAGTTGCGGGAGGTTTTGGGCATGATTGTGGATGTCTCCCGCCGCGCCAAACCCTTGGCAGAGGAGCCCGCACAATGAAGGTTGACGCACCCCCGTTGGGGGGCTAAGAAGAAGACACCTTGTTGCCTCGTTGCCTTGTTGCCTCTTCCCTATTGCCTCTTGCCTCTTGCCCCTTCACCACGGGTTCACTGAATGTTCACATGGCTTCAGCCAACCGGGTGGGCGTGCAGGATAGTGTCGTGGGCCTGCTCCCAGGCCTTTAAGTCGGCGATGATACGCAGATGATTACGGATGGTTTTAGCGAAATGAGGTGTGTCGGGGACGATCTCGAAGACGTGTGGTTGGCCTTGCAGACGCGCCTCCAGATCGCAGATGAAATCGTCCCAATTGCCCTCGTACAACGTATCGCGCATGTCCAGTAACATGCGCTGCTCAGCGGACAATTCGAGAGGTGAAGGCGGGGATGACGACCCGGAAGCATCCTGCGATGAACTTTGCCGCTGAGACAAGTCCGGACCTCCTGATTAACCCTCTGCCAACCTCTTGCAAGTTTGATAGAATTCCAAAGCTCGTTGGGCCTGGGGCTTGACCGTCCCATCGGACTGGGCGACGGCCTTCTGCTGCCATTCGATGGCTTGATCCATTCTCCCGATCTGGTGCAATGCCTGGGCACGGGTTTGCATGGCTTCGATCGATTTGGGGTCCGCGGCGCACGCTGCCGTTGCCGCAGCCAGCACCAGGTCCGGATGGCGATCCCCCAGATCAGGAGATGCCATGAGGCTCCCAGCCACCAACACCAGACCTGCCGCACAGTCTCGATGGTTGCGTATGTATGTCTGCACCCACAAACGGGCGCGGGGACGATCCTTGAATTCGATGGTGATAATCGTCAGGGAGAACTGGATGGCTTCGAGGTCCGCCGGCTCCAGTTCGAGCATCTCGTGCAGCGTCGTCAAACCCTGTTCCCACTGACGCAACCCCACCAGGCGGTTGAAGCGTTGCCCGAGAACTTCGAGCTTCTTCCTGGTTGCGGCGGCGGCTATCGCCTCGGTGATGTCAAACTTGCCGGACACCATCTGCTCGAGCACCTGTTCCATCCGATCGTTGGGATGACCTTGCCAGGCAATCTTCCCGTCCCGGGTGATGATGAAGGCCTGGGGTATACCGGGGGCACCGGAAGCCGCCATGTAGTTGTTGTAAGTCTCCTCCGTGGGGTCGAACCCCACCGTGTAGCCCATCTTGTCACCCTGCTCACGCACAAACCGCTTGACGTCCTTGACCTGCTGCCGCTGCCATACGCTGCCGGGGCTGGTCAATGCCACAAAACGGACCCCATGTTTTTCGTGCTTCTTCTGCAACATGGTGGTATGGGGAATCTGCATGATGCACGGGCCACACCACGTTGCCCAGAACTCCAGCACGTATATCTCCTTGCCGCTGTTTTTGATGGGATCGACCGGCGTGCCCCTAAGCCATTCAATCTTCTTGCTGAACCGTGGGGCAGGATCACCAACCTTCAACTCCGCCCATGCCGCTGTCGGCACTAACCCAAAGACCCCAAAGAACACGGCAATACGCGCGATCGTCAAACACATGTTTCAGTTACCCCTCTTGGCTCTACGCCAACCTGCGCAAACGCTGGCAGGCGGCTTCCAGATCGTTCATCTGTTTGGCGAAGCAGAACCGCAACTGGGTCTTGCCCTGATGCGGGTCTCTGTAAAACGAAGCCGCCGGCACCATCGCCACCCCCACCCGTTTGAGAATCTCGTCCGCCGCCGCCACCCCGTCCGCGTAGCGGTCGCCAAAGTCCGCCATCAAATAGAAGGCCCCCTCGGGCACATAAGCGGTCCAGCCGATACTCTCTAATGTATCGACCAGCAAATCCCTCTTCCGTCGGTACTCGTCAGCCATCTCCGTGTAATAAGACTCCGGCAGCTCCAGCCCCGCTGTCACGCCGTACTGCAACGCCGACGGCGCACAAATGTAGATCAGATCCCCCACCACACCCACACGGTGGATCAACTCCGCCGGGCCGACCGCATAGCCTACCCGCCAGCCGGTCACCGCATAGGTCTTCGACGCTCCGCTGAGAGTGATGGTTCGGCCGGCGGCTTCGGGCAGGCGCCCGATGCTGACGTGCTTAGCTCCGTAGGTAATGTATTCATAGACCTCGTCAGCCACGATCCAGGCGTTGAACCGCTTGGCCAACACCGCGATCTCGTGAAGCTCCGCCTCGGTGAACACCTTGCCGGTGGGGTTGCACGGCGTGTTGACCAACACCAGCTTGGTCCGCTCGGTGAAGACGGAGGCGAGTTGGCCTGACGAGTATTGCCAATCGGGCGGTTTGGTGTCCACAAAGCGTATGGTGACCCCAAACAGCCGCAACGTATCAACATAGTAATTGTAGAACGGCGAGAAGAGCACCACCTCGTCGCCCGGCTCCAGCAGCACCATCGCCACGCAGAAAAACGCCCCCGCCGAGCCGGTGGCTACCACGATCTCACGATCGGGGTCGGCGGTGATCCCGTTGAACTTAGCCATTTTCCCGGCGATGGCGACGCGGAGTTCGCGGATACCCGCGAGGTGGGTGTAGATGGCATGGTCCTGGTCGATGGCGTGCTTGGCTGCCGCCTTCACAGGCTCGGGCGCCGGTTGATCGCACACGCCCTGTGACAGGTTGATGCCGCCTTGTTCCTGGCAGATGGCAGACATCCGACGGATGTCTGACGGCTGAGCATCGCCGACTCGATTAGCAAAGCGTCCCGGCATCGGTTTGGCCCTCCGTCGCAGCTTGCTCAGCCGGTATGGCGGCTAAGTCTTGGGGTGATAGGGTTCCCCCCCCAGTGCCCGGTGACCCGGGAAATGCGGCGAATCCCGCCACTGGCGCCGTAAGTTTTGCCGTTTCTTCTACGGGCATCATCTCCACCCCGGGCGGCAGGTTCACCAGGCAACCTGAAAGCCCCATGGTAACAATGATCCCCAACAGACTTTGGATTACGGTTTCCACCGCAATAACCTCCGGTTTCAGCTTTGTTTACGCAGTTTCCAGCTTCTCGATCATACACTCACTATAGACTCCACCGCCGGTCTCCGTCAATCGCAGCGCAATCCACCCAGCGGAGCAGAGGGGGGAATGGAGAATGGAGAATGGAGAAAATGGAAAATGGAAAATTGAAAATGGAAAATGGGGAGAGGGGAGACGTGATGAATGGAGAATGTGGACGCTCGCAACGGCGCCGGGGTATTTAGCGGCGACAATCCGTAGCGTTTAGCGGCGACAATCCGCAACGTTTAGCGGCGACAAGTC
>JAGLWJ010000059.1 GCA_023133475.1 Phycisphaerae bacterium
TCCAAAGTCCAAGGTCCAAAGTCCAAAGTCACGCTGGTTTCTGACTTTGGACTTTGGACTTTGGACTAGGGACTTTGGACTTATTAGCCAGGAAGGCGGGTGGAACCCGCCCTACAACTCGCGTGCTCCCGGCGAGGACGTTTTCTTCCCCCCATTTCCCCATTTTCCATTTTCCATTTTCCATTTTCCATTTTCCGAGTCGCTGTATCCCAGCTCGCGGAGCGTCGGCCCGGCGATCTGCTCCAGAATACGACGGTCTTGTGAGCCAAGGTCGGTCCGCCACCGCCCGATGGAGGTGCTGTAAACCGGCTTGCTTACCCCTGCCAGATGGGCAAGCGACAGGTCGGGGCGGTTGGATTGGCTCTTGTCGTGGTACGCCAGCACGCCCTGCCGCCACTCCAACTCGAGAAACTCAAAGAGCCGCCGCAATGTCGTCTCACACGCACCAACCAACTCCTCATACCGAACCTCCACGTAGTTGGGGTGATCAGCCCATTCCCGCCCGAGACGAACCCAGGTTGACCAGGTCGTGGCGGCTGAGCGGATGTCCAGCGGGTTCCCCTTGTGGTGCCGCCGCGACCACGCCAACACCGAGCAACAGGTGTCCCGCCCGTCGCGAACCACGTGGACGAACTTGGCATGGGGAAAGTGCTTCAAGATGAAACCGATGCACTTGACGTTGGCTGGGGTTTTGTCCGCCCAGCGCGAAACCCCCTGACGCCGCGCATACTCGCCAAAAAAGCGATCGATGAACTCTGCGGGCGTTTGGGAACCCTTCCACAATCGTCGAATCCGCCATAGCGAGATGCCGAAAGACTCCGACAAGGTGCGGAAGGGTTCGGTCCAGCCGTGCAAAACGTGCCAAACCCACGTCGGCAAGCCTACCGAAAGCCGCTCAAACTCCGGCAAAAGACGGAAGATGTCCGATTCAGGCCCACAGACCAGTTCCGGATGGCTGTTGAGGATGACGCTGAGCAGAGTGGTCCCGCTACGGGCAGCCCCTCCCACGATCACCGGGTTGCTGGTCGAGACGTAGTCATCCACCGCCGTGTCGCCAAAACGCCGATCGAACATAACCTATCTGTCCCATCCACTGCGGAGAGGGTCGTCCATATCCGGTTCCGCGTTGTTTGCGGTTTTGTGGTCGGCGCCTGACTCCTTGTTTTCCTCCTCCTCCTCGGTGGAATCGCCTTCGCCGGGCGGAGTCAAGCCCTTGAGAATATCATCGACACGCAGATGACGCACGTCGCTTGAGGCAAAGCATCCCACTCGTCCGCCCGGGGTGACCAGGTAGAACGTCAGGCTGTCGGGATTGGGCGCAGCCAGGCATTTGCTTGACAGGGGAATGACCGATTGCACCTTGGCAGTGCTGCTGTCCAGAAGTGCAACGCGATCGTCGCCCAATGCCACACAGGTGCGATCCGCCCGCCGGGACACAAAAGCAGTGGCATCGGCTTGCGACCATAGCAACTCACCGGTGTCCACGTCGATGGCGTAGAGGCCGCAGCCTTTACAGTGCTGGTAGACCGTCCTTTGAGAGGTAATGGGGGCGTCGCGCAAGGCCTGCGGAAGACGATATCGCCATATCTGTCTGCCGGTGTTCAGGTCCAGGCGGTAAAGCGATCGGTCCAGGCCGGCGACGTACACTCCGCTCTCGTCCGCGTAGAGGTCCGCCACCACGGCGGCTTCGGTGGCGTGATACCACTTGAGGGTTTTGTGCCAGTCGGCGGTGCAGGCGAAGACGGTCCCGCCCTGCGAGGCGAAATACACCACGTCGTCAATGAGCAGCGGAGCCGAGGTTACCGGGCCGCCGCCAAGCACCTTCCAGATGCGGATCGGCACCCCATTGACGGGATCGTGCCAACGCACCGCGTAGAGGTGCCCGTCGCTACTGCCGGCAAACAACAACAGGGAGTTGCCCACCGCGGCACTGCCCGCCGGCCACATCCCCGACATCTTTGCCAGCACCTCGCCGGAGTGCCGGTTGTACACATACGCACCGTCCGAATGAGCCGCCAGGACCGCCCCCTTCCCCTGGGCGGTATGCAGGTGGAAGGGCTTGAATACCCGCCGCCCCCGGCGGGCAACACTGTGGGCCCAACGCAACAACCCCACCTGAGAATCCACCGCATGAAGATCACCCAGACGGGTGGACACATATAGGGTGTCATCGAGCAAGTGCGCCGAAACCGCCGAATCCCCACGCTGGAACGGCAACTTGGCCTCCCAGTAGCAGGTCAAGCCTGCCTGACGAAGGGCATTGTCTTCCGCGATTGCCTCGCCCTCGGCAGCTCGAATACCTGCCTGCAAACCCAGCAAAACCATCAGCCCTGTTGTCAGCACTCGGTAATTCATCCGCAGAACTCCTCTTGCTCGCATCAGTCCATCACCGCGTCCTCGCGACGACGACGTATCATAGCACAGACTCGCACATGGTTCGAGCGGTTGTAGGGCGGGTTCCACCCGCTAATAAGTCCAAAGTCCAAAGTCAGAAACCAGCGTGACTTTGGACCTTGGACCTTGGACTTTGGACCTTGGACTACTGATTGCTATCCTTCGTTTCTGCCGCTGATCTCGCTTTTTGGGCACGTTGCACGTCCAGGGGCTTTATGGGGAGGATTGTCGGGGAGGTTCTTCGCGGCCGGGCACCTGGAGCATCACTGTTGCCTGTTCGAGAATCGCTCAGCGATTCGCCGGCCAAAAGACGGTCCAGTTCCCCGGACACAAGTTCGGCAAGGTTCCGCTTGGCGCCGAAGTGCACCGCCTCGACCACGCCGTTTTTGCCCAGCAGATACATTATGGGGAAGCTCTCAGCAAAGTAAGGCCCGCCGGCTTTGTGGTCGGGGTCCAGCACCCGCTCCATAGTGAGGCCTAACTCTTTGAAGTGCTCTGCGATCTGCTGCTCGGTTCTGCCGCGTTTCCCGGTGCGAGTGTCCTCGCTGATGGCGATGACACGGACGCCCTTGCCCTTGTACTTCTGATGAATCGTCTCGACCTCGGGCAACGAGCGTTTGGAGAAACCACACCAGCAGGCGTAGAACTCCAACACCAGAACCTCGTCACCAGGCTCACCGACGGCGATTTGCTTGCCATCCACGGTTTCGATGGTGACCCGGGGAGCTGGGTGCCCGACGAGTTTCTCGCCCGGCCTGGGCTTGGCTTTGCGGGCCTTGAATTTGGTTATCGGCACGATCATCCGGGGGGTCTGTGCATCGTCGGTGTTGATCACCAACTCGGCGTCCTGGCCCTGGGGCAGGTATCCCGCCGGGAAAATCACCTCGATAACGTAATCTTTTCCCGGCTGCTGTTCGTGCACCGTGGCGGTGACCCGTGGGTCGTTCACTTCCACGGCGGTGATCTTCACCTCGGTCTTGCCGTTGTTGATGAACCGCACCGTGCGCTTGGACTCTTTGTCTTGCGCCGAGCGGAACTGAAGCGACTCCGGCCGGAGTTCCAACCGTGGCGGAACCATGGCAGTGCATCGTATCTTGATCTCCTTTTGGGCTGCGATGTTCGTGCCCAGATAGAAGGTCGCGCGGTTAAGCCTGGGCCTATAGGGTGGATTGCCGGTGATCGCCAGTTCAAAGTGCTTGCCCGGCTCGATTTCCTTGAGTTCCGCCGAGAAGGGGCCTACCTTGTTTTCTTTGACTGTAAGCTCCAGGTGCTCGTCGCTGTTGTTGACGATCGTAATCGTCTTGTTGAGCACCTGATCCGGCTGAACTTTCGTAAAGGAAACGTTGTGTGGCTCGACGGTGATGTACTGCTTGGCCACTCCGCTCAGCTTCAGGCGGACGGTGGGATTGTTCGGGTCGTTGGTGGAGATGGTGACGCTTTTGGAGAACTTGCCCCGAAAGTTTTTGGTCCGCACTTTGACATTGATCTTGCCCTCTTTGCCGGGGGCGATCTGCTTATCGTATCCGGTTGATGTGCAACCGCACGAGGCTTTGACCTTCAGAATCTCCAGGGTGGCGGTCCCGGTGTTCTTCACCGTGAAGCTGTGAGCAAGATCGAGACCCGCCCAGAACTCCCCGAAGTCCTTGTTCATCTCGGAGACTTCGAAACGGGGGGCATCTTTCTCCGGCTCCGCCGCCGGAGACAGTCCCGCAACGGCGAGACAGGCCAACGCAACCAACAAAGCAAGTGCCGACCGCGACACCGCCGAACACGTATCGAGCAGAAATCGGTTCATAAGAAGCTCCCGGAAAATTTGTGGTCCTTTTCCAATGTTAATGCCCCAGGGTTTTCCCCACATACGGATGGGAAACGTTTGCCTGGGACCTGTCATCGCTGATTATTAAACCATCGTGCCCGATGATTCAACGACAAAGGCGCAACATGCGCGTAATAAGCACGACTTTAACCCGAGTCTGTAGGGCGGGTTTCACCCGCCTTTGTAGCATGGTGCGGCGGGTGGAACCCGCCCTACAGCTTTAGCGAGACTCGAAGGTTTTTTCCATGCGTTGGCGCCAAGCGGGTTTATCGTCGAACTTGACCGCCGCCCACAAACCGGCACCGTGGTTTCGAGCACGTTTTTCCAGCGTCTTGTAGCTCTTCTTGAGCGGATGCCAAAACCGCCAGTCGGCATACGCATATCCGCCCTCGATCAGTAGCTCGTTAAACGAATCATCCTCGGGCACCAGATGGACGTAAGCCAATAGACGCCCGTAAAGACCGCGAGTCTTGGTCGGGGATAGTTCGATTCGCACCTCTCTGCCCAGCAGGGTGCACTTGGCGAACGCGGAGGCTTGAGGCCCGAAGTGCATCTCATCTGCCCGGCTACCGGCGACTTCCGGCGTATCCACGCCCCACAAGCGGATGCGCGTGTGGGGGTATTGGCCGTTTGGGACGGCGATGTCCAAAGTGTCGCCGTCCACGACATTGGCCACCGTGAAAACCTGGTTGTGGTAGCGGGTGTAGTCATCGCTTTGCCGCCGGCTGCAAAGATGGTCCACCACCGCCGCCAATAACCCAACAGCCACCACCCCACAAACCAAAGGCCTGCGGCGGTAGATAGGCCCAACGACGACGTGAGGCCCAAGCGATTTGACCGGCGGATACGCTCGGGTTTGGTTCACGTCACTGCTCGTTCTCGGGGGGTTCGTCCAGCTCGAAGGCGTCATGGATAGCCCGCAGGGCACGGTGGCTTTCGTCGCGGCGCACGATGCAGCTTATCACGATCTCGCTGGTCGAAATCGAATGGATATTGACCCTGGCTTTTGCCAGCGCGTTAAACAGCTTAGCCGCCACCCCGGTGTGGGTCCGCATCCCGATCCCCACCACGCTGACCTTACACACCTCATCGTCCACCTCCACCGGCCCAAAACCGCCTTCTGCGGACAGGCGGCTGCATACCTCGACAGCCTCGCCTAACTGGGCGTGATCCGTGGAGAACCCGACGTTGGCCATCCGACCGCTGTCGTAGAAGTTCTGGATGATGTCGTCCACCAGGATGTTGTGCTTGCTCACCTCTGCGAAGATGGTGGCTGCCACACCCGGATGATTGGGCACGCCGGTGAGCACGATGGTGGCCAGGTTTGCTTTGATGATCGCCCCGCGGACGACAATATCTTCCATACCCTTGGTTTCGTTCATGATCATGGTCCCGGGTGTATCGGTGAACGAGCTGCGCACGTGGATCGGCACGTCGTACTTTTTTCCGAACTCGATGGCCCGCGAGTGCATCACCCCAGCCCCGCAGCCAGCCATCTCGAGCATTTCATCATAGCTGATCACACTCATCTTGCGGGCGACGGGTATGAGTCTCGGATCGGCGGTGTAGATGCCGTCCACGTCGGTGTTGATCTCACAGACCTCCGCGTGGAGGACGGCTGCCAATGCCGCCGCGGTGGTGTCCGATGCCCCGCGCCCCAGTGTGGTGATCTCGCCGCCGGCATCGACGCCCTGGAAACCAGCCGCAATCACAATCGCCCCGGACTCCAACTCGCAATCGAGCCGGTTGCGGTTGATGGCCTGAATCCGAGCGCGGGTGTGTGCGCTGTCGGTGACCAGGCCCAGTTGCCCGCCGGTCAGGCTGATGGCGTCATAGCCTGCGGCATGGATGGCCATCGCCATCAGGGCGATGGAAATCTGCTCACCGGTGGTCAGCAGCATGTCCAACTCCCGCTTGGGCGGGTCGGGCGAAACCTCGGCAGCCAACTCCAGCAGCTTATCGGTAGTCTTGCCCATAGCCGACACCACCATGACCACCTGCTTGCCCGCGCACTTGGCCCGAATGGCCCGGCGGGCTGCCCGATGAATCTTCTCCGCGTCGGCGAGACTCGTGCCACCAAATTTCTGGATGATAAGCGACATAGGCAAATTCCAAGTATACATTCAGTAAGCCCGTGGTGAAGAGGCAACAAGCAAAAGGCAAAAGGCAAAAGGCAAAAGGCAACAGGGCAACGAGGCAACAGGGCAACGAGGCAACAAGGCGTTTGCGGATCCGAGCCCAATTGTAGGGCGGGTTTTACCCGCCTTCTTGTCATGGGGGGGGGCTTGATATGGGAAGGCGGGTGGAACCCGCCCTACTAACCACAACAACGTTTTGGCGGGCATCAGAAGAAGGCCGCTCCCTTACGGTCGCGGTACTGAAGACTCCGTGATTTTCAGGGCAAGCTCTTTGAAGTCCTGATAGGCGCCCTGGACCGCGTACGTATGAGCACCCAACGCACCATCGGCGGGTTTGAGATGAAAGATAGGCTTGCGAGCTTCCTGGGCCATCGGCATGAGACTTCGATAGTGCTTGAGCAGGGCGAAACAGTGCTCATCGTCGGTAACGCTGGGGGAATCGTCCACTGATTCGTCTTCGCCGAGCACGTGCTTCCGATACGTCCCGGGAATCCGCGCGATCCATCTTTCGTAAGACTTGACCGGCCGATCTCGGCGAACCGAGTGCTGCATGACGATGTACCCGACCGGATTCATCTTTCCTTTCGGCAACTCCAAGTTCTCGACCGGATTCTTGCTTAGTCGATCAGACCATCCTTCACGCCAGGCCCGCAAGGTCGGCCCGAGGTTTCTCAAGCCTTGCAGGGAAAAGATGTCCGGTCCGAGCGGGATTACCACTGAGTCCGAGGAGATGAGGGCTGCCCGGTTGATGGCCCCAAGGTTCGGCCCAAGGTCGACGAGAACCACATCGGCGCGGTGCAGTTCGGCGCCACGTTGCATCACACGCCAGAACGCGGAGATAACACGAAAAGCCCGTTCATCTCGGTCGAGGCATTTAGGCCAGACACCAGACAAGTCGTCCTCGAACTGCGAAAGAGACATGTCCCCAGGGATCAAGACAAGACGCTCATCAATCCTTTCCAGGAGCGGGTCAATGATATTTTCCACATCGATCTTCTCAAGGAGTGGGTCAATGATATCTCCCACGCCGATCTTCAAAGGGCGAACAGCACCGTAAATGGTCGCCGGATGCTGGTTCTCAGGCCAAAGCTGCTCGAGGCGCTCATCTTCCAGAAACGCCGCGGACAAGTTCCCCTGCGGATCAAGATCCGTCGCTACCACTCGAATGCCTTGATCCGCCATCATCCAGGCGACGTGGTAGACAAGAGATGTCTTGCCGACCCCGCCTTTGTTGTTGAAGAACGCAATGACGGGAACACTCATGATCGGCTCCTGACCGTGACAAGCACGTGATTGCCCTGAACGTCGAACCCCAACTCGGGGTTGTCGTTGTCTTGCAGTGCCTTGCGAGCCAGCGAAATGCCGACGCCGAATCGCTGGACAAAACCAAACGTCTTCATAGCCTCGGCGAGATAGTAGTTTCGATAGTCGGTGATTCCCGGAGTCCCGAAATTCTGAGGCGTCACCTGGCCGAACGGGCCGCCGGGATTCTGGATTTCGATCCGATCCTTGAACCATGTAATGCGCACCGGAGCGTTTGTGGTTTGATAATCGCGGTGCATGATGGCGTTGCGAGTTAGCTGCTGCAATGCCACGATGGGATAGTCGGGGTGCCGAAGTTCAACAGGGCCGGAGGTGATGTCCGTGGCGGTGCTGATGTTTGCCTTCAGCACCTCATCGAGGACTCGCAGCAAATCAAGTATGGGGCCGTGGAGTTCTTTCTGATTGATGATCGGGTCGGCAAGCCCAGTGCCGTCTATGCGCAGGAATTGAACGTAGGCGCCGGGCACAAAATCGGCGGGCGATTTGCCGACCGCCAGCAACCCAACCACGGTTGGGTAGTGCGGCTCCTCGACTGATACGAAACGCACCGATGTGAGTTGCTGTTCCAAGGTTCGCTGATTCTGTTCAAGGATGTCAGGTGAAACGGCGGCGGTAAGATAGTCCCTTTGGAACAAGATGTCGTTCAGGTCATGAATCGACGCTGCCCGCACCGGGTGTAAGTCGAACGGCAAATCCCCGGAGCGGCGTTTCTCATTCAGACGCCGCTCCTCTTCGGCAGAGGCTGTTGCTCGACGCGGGCCAACCCGAATCCAGATTCGGCCGTTGTATCGCACCGGAGGGGCGTACGCTGGCTGAACAATAACGACTGCCATTTCGCAACCTCTGATAGTGCGTTTTCCGACGGTCATAGACGGCAAGGGCAGGATGTTCCCGTCGGATCGCATGTCAGCCAGTCTTCGCAAAAGCTCATCGGTGATGGGCAGGTGGGCACCGCTTCCGTCATCCTTGGCCCCGATAAAGAGCACACCTGCTGTCTGGTGATCGGGCATGTCGTTGGCAAACGCACAGATTGCCTGGCGTATTTTGCCGGCATCCGACAGAGATTCTTTCCGTTCCACGCGGTCGGATTCAGCATCAAAGAGAAGTGGTTCCAACTCGGCATCGTTCATCTGGAGTATTTCCTATCGCACGTTCACAGTGCCTTTCGCCCGGCAAGCTCGGATGCGTCCCCGGCACCATAACGCATATCCATCCCAAGAGCGAGTTCCGGGTTCCGAGAGACGCGTGGAGAATGGAGAAAATGGAAAATGGAAAATGAAAAATGGAAAATGGGGAGATGGGACACATTGTCGTTGGGTACACTCCCTCCCTTCTTCTCTGCGTTCTCTGCGTCTCTGCGTTCATAAAAAACGGAGCGTGAAAAACGGGGGAAACGGCGTAATCACAGTTGTAGGGCGGGTTTTACCCGCCGTTGTGGCATCGCGCGGCGGGTGAAACCCGCCCTACTTGACTCCGCCACGCAGAACCAATAATAAGCGCGTCATCGCCGGGTATGGCGGCAAGGAGGTTTGTTGTATGAAAGACCATCTCAGCGCCGAGCAGCGTCGCGTTTTGGGTGTGTTGATCGAGAAGTCGCTAACAACACCTGAGTACTATCCGATGACGCTTAACGCGATTGTGGCTGGTTGCAGTCAGAAGAGCAACCGCCACCCGGTGGCCAGCTATGCGGAGAGCGATGTCGGGCGCGTGCTCTACGAGCTGATGGAAATGCGTCTGGTCTGCCAGGCAAGTTCCGCCCACGGGGCACGGGCCAACCGCTTCGAGCAGCGAACCCATGAGGAACTCGATTGGAACCGCCGTCACCGGGCTTTGATGGCTGAGCTTCTGCTCCGTGGGCCGCAGACCGTGGGCGAACTGCGCACCCGCTCCGCCCGGATGGTTCCACTTCCAGACCTGCAAGCGGTGGCATCGGTGCTGGAAGAACTCGAAGGCATGGACCCGCCGCTGGTGCGCGTGCTGCCGCGGCAGCCGGGCAAATCCGCGATACGATACGACCACACCCTCTACCCGCCAGAGGAACTCGAGAAGATGGAGCAAACCGCCGTCGCGTCAACCGCAGAGGTTGAGGGTGATCCGACTCCACCTGCCCACGATTCGGAATTGGCCCTGCGGGTGGAGAGGCTCGAATCTGAAGTGGATCAACTGCGCGAGCAGGTCGAGGAGATTCAGCGTCTGATCACCTAACCGCCGAGAATGGTTGTAGGGCGGGTTCCACCCGCCGAACCATGCCAAGAAGGCGGGTGGAACCCGCCCTACAACTGTGATTGCACCGTTTTCTCAGTTCTTCTCGCTCCCCGTTGGGGAGCCGCTAAACACGCCGGCGCGGTTGCGATCATCGCAATTCTCAATTCCCCTCTGCGCTCTCTGCGTCTCTGC
>JAGLWJ010000590.1 GCA_023133475.1 Phycisphaerae bacterium
GTTCGAGCGGTTCTTGTCCGTGGGAACACACGACGGCCTTCGCCACGGACAAGGATCGCCGCCGACATCTCGGCCCATTCGGGGCGTTCCTTCAAGGCGATCCTTGTCCGTGCCACCCAGAGGGCGTGAACGGTTACCTTTTTTCCAGGAAACACTCTGCGATCTCCGCGATCTTTGCGGTGTGAGAAATGCGGGCTAATTCCTGGAGAAGCCCCCCGGCTTACGTCGTGACGGGCGGACGCCACTGTCGTAATACTCTCTCGTGTCTTTTGTGATCGCGCACTTGGAGATTGTCGGCCAAGGCGTGTGGCGTAGACACGTTTTCGTGGCCAACATATACTGCCGTGTGTGAGGTGGCGACGTGGAAGCGGTTCTCGCGTCGGCTCGGATGGGGGTTCAATCGGAATAGGAGGAAGGTGGCCATGGGACGGGGCGAATCACTGTTTTTGGTTGGAGCGGGACGTGCGATTCTCAACGGCGTCGTTCTAACAGCGATACTGGCATCGGTCTGCCAAGCGGGGACAATCTACGTCGATGACGATGCTCCGCTCGGCGGTGACGGTACAACGTGGACCACGGCGTACAAGTATTTCCAAGACGCCCTCGCAAACGCTGATACGAATGGCACGGAAATTCGTGTTGCCCAGGGAACCTACAAGCCCGACCAGGACAAAGGCGGCACCGTCACTCCCGGCGACCGGACGGCGGCCTTTGAACTGCTCAACAATGTAGCGATCTACGGCGGCTACGCTGGAATCGGCGCCCCCGATCCCGATCTTCGTAACGTGGACGATTTCGTCTCGATCTTCAGCGGTGACCTCGCGAACGATGATGCTCCGGATTTTGTGAACTATGACGAGAACAGCCACCACGTCATTACAGTCGGCGCCGAGATTACCGACAGCGCGGTGTTGGATGGCGTGACGGTCGAACACGGCAACGCGAACGGTTCAAGTGAAGAGAAGACGGACCGCGGGGCCGGCATGTTGATCTTCGGCAGCCCGGCGATCCTCAACTGCACGCTCCACAAAAACACGGCCCTTTATGGCAGCGCGGTTTGCAACTGGGACGGGCCAAACCCAACCTTCACCGGATGTACGTTCAGCGAAAACGTAGCTGTCAACAGCGGAGGGGCGATTTACTGCTACAGCGATTTAACGCTTCTTAACTGTTTGATCGAAGGCAATCAGGCCAAGTGGGGCGGTGGGTTCTATGCCGACGGGGAAGGCACTGACGTCACTTTGCAAAACGTCACGATCCGCTCCAACGAAGCGATCCGCGACACCGTCGAATACCTCGGCAGTTCCGGCGGCGGCGTCTACCTGGGAAACAGCGTCAATGCAACATTTGAGAACTGCACCATCGAAGCAAACAGCGCAATGTGGGGCGGCGGCATCGCCGGGTTCGGGAACAGCGTCAACGCAAGTCTACAAGAATGCACCATCCGGTCCAACGAAGCGCTGTATAGCGCTGTCGAGGACATCGGCGGTTCCGGCGGTGGGGTCTTTCTGGAAGATGGGGCCTGCGCGATGATCGACAACTGTGTCATCGAAGGAAACAACGGGACTCGTGGTGGCGGAGTCTACTTGTTTAATGGCGGCCTGCTCACCATGTCGAATTGCCAGGTCCGTGAGAACTGGGTTGCCACCGGCGATTCGGGTAGCGGCTGGGGCGGTGGAATCGGCTTGTGGGAGAGCGAAATCTATTTGGCCAGCAGCAGAATCTATGGTAATGCGGCGCCGAGCGGCGGTGGCGGACTCAGCATTTATGGAGCGGCCTCGTCTCGCGTCACGCTGGGCAGCAAAGGAGTGAGCGAGCAGTTGGCGCCGCCCGATGCCCGCGGCGGCATGGGCCAATCGGTGCCTTGTGCTACGCGGAAAGCAAGTGAAGACTCCTCCAAGTGCCGCGGACTCGGCTTGACCGTTGCCGATTCGGCATTCTTCAACAATACTGCCGGCTGGGGTGGCGGCTTGGCGATCAGCGCGAAAGACCCCACGGTGATCAACTGCACATTCGGTGAAAACGATGCGGACAACCAGGGCGGCGGCGTCTTCTGCATGTTCTCCGGCAGTGTTATCCTCGGAAACTGCGTCCTCTGGGGCAACGTTGCCATGGGCGGATGGCAGCTCGCCCTTTATATCGACTGCGTCGGCACGGTTTCCTACAGCAACGTCGAGAATGGTGAGGGGAATGTGTACGTTGATCAGTCCACGCTGAATTGGGGCGAGGGGAACATGGATGTCGATCCGTTGTTTGTGGATCCCGACGGTTCGGACGGTGTCCCCGGAACGGAGGACGACGACTTCCGTCTCTCTCCTGGCTCTCTATGCATTACTGCCGGCAGCAATGGCCTCCTGCCGCCGGATACAGCCGATCTGGACGGCGACAACAACCAAAGCGAACCGATCCCCATTGACCTTGACGGTCACGCTCGCATCTTGTGCGATCCAATCGACATGGGAGCATACGAGTTCGGCATTGGCGACTACAACTGCGACCAGACGATCGATCTGACGGACTTTGCCTTATGGGATTCCTGCATGACCGGCCCGGATAACGGCCCCTACGATTCCGGTTGCGAGGCTTTCGACTTCGAGTTCGACGGCGACGTGGATATGCAGGATTTCGCCAGGTTCCAGGTGGCTTTTGGTGGCCCTTAGGGCCGACGCAAAAATAACTACACAGCAAAATGGGGCATGGGCTTGATGGAAATCAGTTTCCCACCCAATGCGTTAGTGCCGTTTTCGATCAGATTGTTTTGTGTTTCGACGGATTGCGCTAGGCCTGGCATTTATGCCGGGTGAAAAGGCCGAATGAAGAATCCTCCGTAGGGTGGGTGGAGCCCGCCGCAGGCGGGCGAAACCCACCGCGCCGGTTAATAAGTCCAAAGTTCTTGGTCCAAAGTCCAAAGTCAGAAACCAGCAGGACCTTGGACTCGTCGCAGGCTGGTGGGTTCCACCTGCCTGCGGCAGGTTCCACCCACCCTACGCCTGGGGGGAAAAACAACCACTCCAATAACCCGGCATAAATGCCGGGCCTAGCGCAAGCCTGTCAGCCTTACCCCCAGGGTGATTCCGCGCGCACATCGTAACGGGTGCTCCGTAGCAACATCTTGCCCCACATGGTCGCCGAAGCCCGTTAACACTGTTCGTCTCATGCCTGCATGTCAAGCCACGAACCTTGGTCAATGCTGAACAACCCGCGGTCGGCGCCGAACGGCATGCTCATGCCGCCCATCTCCTCTGACGTCGGCTTGAGGCTTTCGGGCTCGATGCCGTGATCTTCGAGCACGCCGGCAATCGTGTCTGCCACAACCTGTCTCGGATCGTTCGATTCGTCCATGTTCTCAAGGACACTGGTGACCGCAGAGTCTATGTCGCTCGTGAGGCTCTCCAGATCTTCGGCACTCATGCCGACGTCTTGCGCGTAAGACTCGAGTTTGCTCCACAGTTCTTCGCGTTGTGCACCGCGTGGCGGGCTGACACTGCCAACCCCCATGCCGGGTCGCCCCTCACCGCCCGGCCCACCGCCCATCCGGACGCCCGGCGGAGTGGAGACGCTTGCGCCGCCTTGCTCTTGGGTCCTCTGCTGAAGCATCTGGAGCATCCAATTATCAGACCCACTACTCCCAACTGCTACAATCATAGGTTTTCTCCCTTACGTGTGACCGACAGTAGGGTGGGTCCCCCACCCCGGCAATCAATCCAGGTCGGCGTGGGCAATCTGTATCTTGATTATCTCCTGGGCGTGAGAGAAAAATACATCGAGAACGCTCGGGTCGAAATGTTTGCCTCTCCCCTCTTCCATGATCGCAAAGCACTTTTCTCGGGGAAACGCGGGTTTGTAAGGTCGCTTGCTGCTCAGTGCGTCAAAGACGTCGGCGACGGAGGTGATTCTTCCTTCGATGGGGATGTCCTCACCGGCCAAGGCAAGCGGATAGCCGCTACCGTCCCACTTCTCGTGGTGGGACAGGGCAATGCTGCCGGCCATCTTGAGAAGCGGCGATCCGGTATCGCCCATAATCTTGGCGCCGAGTTCCGCGTGGCCCAGGTATTCGTGCTGCTCGTCGTCGGAGAGTCGGTGGAACACTTTCCTGCCCAACTGGCAGTGTTTCTGCATCATCTCGAACTCCTCAGGCGTAAGCTTGCCTGGCTTGAGGAGAATGGCGTCCGGGATGCCGATCTTGCCAACGTCGTGGAGCGGGCTGGCGTGTTCCAGCAACTCCACCAGCGTTTCGTCCAGTCCCAACCCGCGCGCTATGACCCCGACGTAGCGGCCAACGCGAATCACGTGCTGACCCGTTTCGTTATCACGATACTCCGCCGCCCGGCCCAGGCAGTGGATCACCTCCAGACGCGACTGGGCCAGCGCTTCGGTGCGCCGGCGCACCTCCTGTTCGAGTGTCTTGGCATATGCCTTGGTTTGGTCATAGTGGGCCTTGGCCAGAAGGGCGTTGCGCACGCGTGGAATGAGATCGCTGGGGTCAACGGGCTTGGCCAGGAAGTCCGTGGCGCCCAGCTCCAGGGCCTTCTGCTTCGTTGGTTGATCATTGAGCGCCGTCAGGATCACAATTGGGATGTGTTTTCGTTGCTCATTGGCGCGAATTCTCTCCAGAATCTCCAGTCCATCCATCTTGGGCATCATGATGTCCAATAGTATGATATCAGGATCTTCGCTCGCGACAGTTTCGAGGACGCTCGTGGAATCAGTGATAGTTATGAAGTTTTCGTATCCCGCGACCTTGAGGCACCTCTGGAAGACTTTGATGTTGATGGGCTCGTCGTCGACGATCATGATCTTGGCCTGCTTCCGAATCGCCGCGGACGATTCGCTGTGCTCCGAGGGCGCACTCGCCTGACCTGGAACATGAGTGGGCAAGGATTGATGTTCCGGCGCCGCCAGAACGACAGTGGCCTGATCGTGATGTATGTTTGTCATAGTGTCTTGTCCTTTCCTCAACGAGGGAATGGATATTCAGAACGACGTCGCCTGTTCCGCATCAGCCGGACCGACGACAATTCTCCCAGCCAGTTCAACAAGATCGGCAATAGCCGACTCGATCTGCTCCAGTTGCTCTTCTTTCGAGAGCTGTTCGAGCTTCGCGGCCGGTTCCGTGAAGGCGTCAAAGCCCACCGTCCCGCCCGCCCCCTTGAGCCAATGGGCCAGGCGGGCCAACTCGATCAGATCATCTGTCTCCCATGCCCGCCGCATTGCTTCCAACTGGTCCGACAGGCGCTCGACGAATTCCTCCACAATCTCCCGGAATTCCGGATCGTCGGTCGGCAACGTGGATACGATGGCGGGTCCTTCCGACAGCGGCTGACGTAACGGAAACTCGGGCATCGCCAGCGATTCAGTGGCGTTCCCCAACACTTCGGCCAGCATCCGCAACAAACGATCCGCGTCGACCGGCTTGGAGAGATATCCGGAGCAGCCCGCCGCAGTGCACTTCTCCTCCTCACCTCTCATGGCATTTGCGGTCAGAGCGATGATGGGGAGCTTGGCGTCCCGCTCGCGCAACGCCCTGGTGGCGGTGTAGCCGTCCATCACCGGCATCTGCATGTCCATCAAGATCACGTCAAACGGGTCGGTTGTTGCCAGATCGACTGCGATCCGACCATTCTCGGCGGTGGTTACCTTAAGACCGGCCCGGCGCAGAACCAGGGTGATCAGCTTGCGGTTGGTCTCGCCGTCATCGACAACCAGAATGCGCCCGTGCAGGGTTGGCCTGTGATCCGTGTCGGAGAGCGATTCCCGCCGGCTCAGAGCCTCGACTATGGAGCCCTCGAGCATCTTAACGCCATCCAGCGGACCGGTTTCGACCGCGAAGGTGAAGGTGCTTCCGCTGCCCTCATCACTACAGGCAGTGAGTCCTCCGCCCAGAGCTTCGGCGATTCGTTTGCTGATGGCCAACCCCAAGCCGGTTCCCCCGAACTTCCGGCTCGTGGAGGTGTCGGCCTGTACGAACGGGTCGAAAACGTTGCCGAGTCTGCCATTGGGAATGCCCACCCCGGTGTCGATCACGTCAACGGTCAGCATGGGCTTCTCGCCGCTGTCGAGCATTCGAACGAAGACGTGTACGCCTCCGCTGTCGGTGAACTTGATGGCGTTGCCCACCAGGTTCGTCAACAGTTGCCGGATCCGTGTCGGATCACTCTCGATCGCGGCGGGGAGGGGGGTGCCGAAGCTCACCTCGAGGGATATGCCCTTTTCTTCAGCCCGCGGGCGAAGCATGGAGGCCACCTCAGAGATCATCAGGTGCGGCGAGCAACGGATGTGTTCCACTTCCATCTGGTCGGCCTCGATCTTTGACAGGTCGAGGATGTCGTTGATCAG
>JAGLWJ010000591.1 GCA_023133475.1 Phycisphaerae bacterium
AGCCACCACAACCTCGGCAATGCGGTCCAGACTCACCTTTCCACGAAAACGCTGGGCGGTGGTCCGCCCATGAACGATCACAGCAGCCACCCCCACCTCCGCAAACATTCGCGCCATCTGCGGGGCGACTATGTGATTTTCGTCGGGGCCTAACCGAACCTTCACCGTGACCGGCACGTGGACGGCTTTGACTACCGCCTCCGCCAATCGCGCCGCCCCCGGTGGATCGCACAACCAGCCAGCCCCTCCATTGTGTTTGGTGACCTTGTACGCCGGGCAGCCCATGTTGATGTCGATAACTGCCGCCCCGTAGCCCTCCGTTTGGCGGGCAGCCTCCGCCATCACGTCAGCCTCGACACCGTAGAGTTGGACACACAGCGGCTGATCTGCCTGGCAGGTGCGTATCATCCGCAATGTGGTCTTGCTCGCCCGCACCAGAGCCTGGGAATTGACCAATTCGGTGCAGGCCAACCCCAACCCGCCAAGCGACCGAACCGCCATCCGAAAGCCCAAATCGCAGTAGCCCGCCATCGGTGCCAGCAAGAGCCTGGATACCAATTCCACACTACCTATTCGCACGATCTCCCCACTCTCTCACCTGAGAACCCTTTCTCCGAGAACCCACAGTATATGGGGGAATTGAGAATTGAGAATGGAGAAACGCGGTGATCGTAACCGCGCCGGTGTGTTTAGCGGCGACAGGTCCGTAGCGTTTAGCGGCTCCCCAACGGGGAGCGTGAAGCATGGGGATGATAACATGGGGAATTGGGCAACGAAGAACTGAAAACGTTGCCAAATCAACATTTTCCATTTTCCATTTCTCGTTCTACATCTGTCACCGGCGGGGACGCCGGTGACACCGGTTGACTTTGGACTTTGGACCTTGGACCTTGGACTTTGGACTTTGGACTCACGCCTGCCCCACGCCGAAGTCGGTGTTCTCCCACAAGACCTCGACGGTCGGATAGTCGTCGAGCCAAGCGTACTCGCGGCGAAACCATTGTTTGATCGCCTCGTCGATCAACTCGGCGGACTTGCGGTTGGGCGTGAACAAGTTGACGCAACCGTAGGTGAAGTGCTCGAGCATGATGTCGATGTCCCGCCGCACGGTGTCATGCGTCTGCCCCGCAAAACCGACCAGCAGACAGATGGTGTCGGTAACAGCAGCCACCTCCCGCGGCGAATCAAAAACCATGTTCTTGTTCAACACCTCGTTTCTCAGGCGATCGTCGAAAGTCTCCACGCCGATGGTGATGCGGGTCTTGACGCCGAAGAAATCGCGGACCCGCTCCAACCGATGCCGGTAGGCCCAATAGGACTCGCAGATCAACTCGGTGATGCCGGTCTCGACGATCCTCTGCCGGATCATCCGCAAAACCGAGTCGGGCAGTTCCTGTATGCTGCCGGAGTTGATGACCGCCAGGCGGCTGAACTCTCCAGTGACCTTGGCCAACTCCTGCTTGGCGATCCGCTCGATGAGAGCCTGATCGGTGGTATTGTCGTCGATGTAATCGCAAAAGCGGCACCGCCCCCAGATGCACGGGAAGCCTTTGAGCAACACGATCTCACGTGGAATCTTGTCGGTGATCCTGGCGTAGCGTTGCATGTGTCGTCCGCCGATGGACTGTAGGGCGGGTTCCACCCGCCACGGCGGGGGACTAACTCAAACCCAATCAGTACCGCGACCGTAAGGGAGCGGCCATCCGTCCCCCACCCGCCGCCGATTAGCAGCAGGAAGGCGGGTGGAACCCGCCCTACGCCGTTTGCCATTCCTCATGTTACCCCAAGATACCACAACCCTGGAGTATAACCGCAAGCGTGCGAGCATTCAAGATCGGCTTGACGCAACGGGTGCCAGTGGCTATTGTCCTAACCCCAGAATGCGGATTTCCAATGTAGGTAGGGTGGAAAAACGGAGTATGGAATTGGCCTACGACTCTATCGTTTGCGTCAAACAGGTTCCCGACACAAGCAACATAACCGGCGAGGCGATGACGCCCGAGGGCACGGTGAACCGGGCGGCTCTTCCGGCGGTCTTCAACCCCGAGGACCTGAACGCCCTTGAAGCAGCACTTGAATTGCGCGACCAACACGGCGGCACGGTGACGGCTATCACAATGGGGCCGCCCGTCGCCAGTGAGGTGTTGCGAGAATGTCTCTATCGTGGTGCGGACCGTGCGGTGCTCATCACCGATCGGCGGGCGGCAGCCAGCGACACTCTGGCGACCAGCTACATCCTCAGCCGAGCGGTCGAGACCATCGGGCGGTACGATTTCATTTTCTGCGGCAGACAGGCCATCGACGGGGACACTGCCCAGGTCGGCCCGCAGCTTGCGGAGAAGTTGGGCATTGCCCAGGTGACGTACTTCGAGCGGATGGTCGAGTTGAACAACCGGACGGCTCGGGTCCGCCGCAACGTGGGCAACGGCTGGGAGATTCTGGAGGCAGAGTTGCCCTTGCTGTTCACGGTGACGGACTTGGCCAACGAACCGCGCCCGCCGGGAGCCAGGCGGGTCATGCGTTACAAGCGGGCTCGCACCATGGACGGCGTCAGAAGGGACGTAGTCGCCGCCATGCCAAACGCCGACGAGCAGCAGCAGGAAGCGGAATGGGCCAAGCGGCTCGAATCCCTGAAAATGGGGCAATTGCTCTTGGAGCAGTGGGACCTGGACAAGGTCAAGGCTGACTTGCGGTGGTGTGGAGTGACCGGCTCACCCACGAAGGTCCATCGTGTGCAGTCCATCGTGCTCACCAAGGAAGGCCACACAGAGGTGTCCCCGACCGAAGCCGGCATCCGCGAGATGGTTCACGAGTTGATCGAGGATCGTACGTTTGGATAGCCGTAGGGCGGGTTCCACCCGCCGCAGAACACGAAAAAGGCGGGTAAAACCCGCCCTACTGATAGCTCCTAAAGGATTTTCCATGATCGAACCTAACCGAGATGGCGACGTTTGGGTTTTCGCCGAGCAGGAAGACAAAACCGTCAACGATGTTTCACTCGAGCTGTGCGGCAGAGCCCGCCAGTTGGCTGACCAGCTTGGGGTGGGGATGGCTGCTGTTCTGCCGGGTTGGAACGGACGGGAGTTGTCCCACCGCCTGATCGCCCACGGGGCTGACAAGGTCTACCATGTGGACGACAAGCAGTTGGAGCACTATCGGACGCTACCCTACGCCCGTGTGATGTGTCAGTTGATCAGCAAGCATAAGCCGCAAATCGTGATCTACGGTGCGACAGCGGTGGGCCGAGACTTGGCTCCGCGTGTGGCATCGGAGATGCGGGCTGGTCTGACGGCAGACTGCACAGCCTTGGAAATCGGCGATTACCTCGATCCGCGGTCGAAGATCGAGCACAAGAACCTGATGCTACAGATTCGCCCGGCTTTTGGGGGCAATATCATCGCCACGATTGTCAACTTCGACCGTTGGCCTCAGATGGCCACCGTGCGCGAGGGGGTCATGCCGTTGGGGGAGGACGATCCGCGGCGGAGTGGCGAGATCGTTGACGAGAAGGTCGAATACAACGATTTCGATTCGGCTGTACGGCTTATCGAGCGGCATCGTGAGAAGCGCGCGGTCAACCTGAAGGCCGCGCGCATCATCGTCACCGGCGGTGGCGGGGTCGGCAGCAAGGAGAACTTCCAGTTGATTCGCAACTTAGCGGGAGTTCTCGGCGGTGCGGTGGGTGCTTCGCGTGCGGCGGTGGACAGCGGGTTCATCGACAAAGCCCACCAGGTCGGCCAAACCGGCACCACCGTTCGCCCGGCATTGTACATCGCCTGCGGTGTCAGCGGGGCGGTGCAGCATCGGGCGGGCATGGAGGAATCCGCCAAGATCGTCGCCATCAACCGCGACAGCGAGGCGCCGATCTTCTCGGTTGCCCATTACGGAATCGTCGGCGATTTGAACAAGGTCATCCCCATGATGATCCAGGCCATTAGAGAACGGGCATAGCTACCATGGCGAACTTCTTCACGGATAACCAAGACATTCAGTTCCTGTTCGACCACATCGACCTAGCGGAGATCGCCAAGGTCCAGGAGGACGGGTTTGGCAATCTCGACGGCCCCGGCAGCGAGTGCGCCCCGCGCGACGAAGCCGACGCCATCGACAACTACCGGCGGATTCTCGCCATCGTCGGCGACATAACCGCCAACTTCATCGCCCCCAGGGCGGAACAGACGGACCACGACGGCAATACCCTAAACGACGACGGCACGGTGACGCTGGGCAAAGGCCTCCGCGAAAACCTCAAGGTGCTCGCCCAGGCTGACCTGATGGGCTTCACTCTGCCGCACAAGTACGGCGGGTTGAATTGCCCGAACCTGATCTACACGATGGCCATCGAGATGGTCAGCCGTGCCGACGCTTCGCTGATGAACATCTTCGGGCTTCAGGGTATCGCCGAGACGATCAACGCCTTCGCCGATGACGCCACCAAGGACGAGTTTCTGCCGCGCTTCGCCCGGGGCGAGTTGACCGGAGCCATGGTGCTCACCGAACCGGACGCCGGCAGCGATTTGCAGGCGGTTAGCCTGCGAGCCAGTCAGGGCGACGACGGGCAGTGGCGGCTTAACGGGGTCAAGCGTTTCATCACCAACGGGTGTGGTGATGTCCTGCTGACCCTGGCCCGGAGCGAGCCGGACATCAAAGACGGTCGAGGCTTAAGCCTGTTCCTGGCGGAGCGCTCGGAGCGGATCAAGGTCCGGCACCTCGAGGAGAAGCTCGGCATCCACGGCTCGCCGACCTGCGAGTTGGTCTACGACGACGCGCCAGCCAGGCTGATCGGCGAGCGTCAGTTGGGTTTGATCCGCTATGTGATGAGCCTGATGAACGGTGCTCGGGTTGGGATCGCCGCTCAGTCTTTGGGGATTGCCGAGTCGGCGTACCGGGTAGCCCGCGAGTATGCCCATACCCGCAAGCAGTTCGGGGTCTCCATCGAGCGTTTCCCAGCCGTGGCGGAGATGGTCACCGACATGAAGATCGCGATTGAGGCTGCCCGGGCGTTGACCTACGAGACCAGCCGCATCTGCGACCACGAGAACAACAACCTGCGGGTGCTCGAGGAGGCGGACCGAGGCCTACGCACGCTCTCCAAGGACGAAAGGAAGCAATGCAAAGCCGACTCCCGCGTATTCAAGCGTCTTAACGGCATGCTCACCCCGATGAGCAAGTATTACGGGAGCGAGATGTGCAACCGGGTGGCTTACGATGCCATCCAGGTGCTTGGCGGCTCGGGTTACATGACCGACTACCCGGTCGAGCGCCACTACCGCGACGCGCGGATCACGAACATCTACGAGGGCACCAGCCAACTCCAGGTCGTGGCTGCTGTTCGCGGGGTTTGCTCGGGGGCGTTCGAGAAGCATGTTGCCAAGTTCGAGCAGCACGAATTCAAAGATAAGTTACTGCACGAACTCAAGCAGAAGCTCGTCGAAGGCAGGGAGCTTGTGCTGAAAGCCGTCACCTTCGTAAAGGAGCGCGGCAACGACTACATGGACCTTTCCGGTCGCAGAATGGTCGATGCCGCTACCGCGGTGTTGATAGGCCACCTGTTCCTTCAGCAGGCTGAGACAAACCAGCGCAAGCGATTGGTTGCCCGTCGGTTCATCGACTCTGCGTTGCCGACCATCCGCCGGGACATCGAGTTGGTGTGCAGCGGCGACCAGGCTCCGCTGAACGAGTTCGATGCCATCGCCGGCCCACCCGTGGTTGACGCTTAGTAGGGTGGGTGGAACCTCGCGGAGCGAGGTGGAACCCACCAACCGGGGACAAGTCCAAAGTCCAAGGTCCAAGGTCCAAAGTCCCGCTGGTCTCTGACTTTGGACTTTGGACCAGGGAC